>DRLE01000183.1 GCA_011051475.1 Gammaproteobacteria bacterium | reverse complement strand
TGATGCTGATCGCCACGCTGGTTTTCTGGTCGGGCCGCTATCGATATGCCCACATACCGCCCGGCGGCAGGCATTTTCTGCGCGAAGTATTCAGCCCGGACGCTCTGGGCGCGCTCAAGCGACTGAGCGTGCTCTATCTGTTCGTTGCCATGTTCTGGGCCCTGTTCGACCAGAGCGCCTCGGCCTGGGTACTGCAGGCAAAGCAGATGGACCGCGTGCTTTTCGGCATCGAACTGCTGCCCTCGCAGTTGCAGGCGGCCAACCCGCTGCTGGTCATGCTGCTGATCCCGCTTTTCAGTTACCTGCTCTACCCGGCTATCAACCGGGTATACGCCCTCACGCCCCTGCGCAAGATCGCCATTGGCCTGTTTGTTACCGTTATCGCCTTTGCCATCAGCGCCCTGATCCAGCTGAAGATCGATGCCGGACAAACGCCTTCCATACTCTGGCAGCTGCTGGCCTATATCGTCCTGACCTCGGCGGAAATCATGGTATCGATTACCTGCCTGGAGTATTCCTACACCCAGGCGCCGCGGAAAATGAAGTCCTTTATTATGGCGTTCTTTATGCTGTCGGTGGCCGTGGGCAATCTGTTTACCAGCGCGGTCAATTTTTTCATTGAAAACCCCGACGGCAGCAGCAAGCTGGCCGGTGTCGACTACTACCTTTTCTTCACCCTGATCATGCTGGCCACGGCGATACTGTTCAGCCTGGTCGCCGGGCGCTTCAGGGAAAAGACCCACCTGCAGCATTAAACCTGACATGACGACGGGCACTTCAAAAAATCCAGCAAAAAACCGCCTGTAAAGGTAGAATACGCGGCTGTTTCACTAGCCACGCGTAAGCACGATGTCTGAAGAAGAAAAAACCGCCCCGAGCAACTTTATCCGCAATATCATTCAGGAAGACCTGGATTCGGGCAAACACCAAAGCATACAGACCCGCTTTCCGCCGGAACCCAACGGCTACCTGCATATCGGTCATGCCAAATCCATCGTGCTCAATTTCGGCGTGGCCGAAGATTTCAACGGCCTGTGCAATCTGCGCTTCGACGATACCAACCCGGAAAAGGAAGAAGACGAGTATGTGCGCGCGATTATGGAAGACGTGCGCTGGCTGGGCTATGAGTGGAGCAAGCTGTGCCACGCCTCGGACTACTTCCAGCAGCTGTATGACTATGCCGTTGAGCTGATCAAACAGGGCAAGGCCTATGTCGATTCACTCAGCGCCGAGCAGATCCGCGAATACCGCGGCACCCTGACCGAACCGGGCCGGGAAAGTCCCGACCGCAATCGCAGCATCGAGGAAAACCTCGATCTGTTCGCGCGCATGCGCGCCGGCGAGTTCGCAGACGGCCAGTACGTGCTGCGCGCCAAGATCGACATGGCCTCACCCAATATCAATCTGCGCGACCCGGCGCTGTACCGCATCAAAAAGGCCTTTCACCAGCGCACCGGTGATGAATGGCCGATCTACCCGATGTATGACTACACCCACTGCATCTCGGACGCCATCGAGGGCATTACCCACTCGCTGTGTACCCTGGAATTCGAGGACCATCGCCCGCTGTACGACTGGGTACTCGACCAGGTAAATACGCCCTGCCATCCGCAGCAGATCGAGTTCGCACGCCTGCAGCTCAAGTACACCATTACCAGCAAGCGCAAGCTCAACCAGCTGGTAAGCGAAGGCCATGTCGAGGACTGGGACGACCCGCGCATGCCCACCATTTCCGGCATGCGCCGCCGCGGCTATCCACCGGCGGCCATCCGTGATTTCTGCGAACGCATCGGCGTCACCAAGAAAGACAGCTTTATCGAAATGGCGGTACTGGAAAACAGCGTGCGCGAAGATCTGAATGAACACGCGCAGCGCGTGATGGGCGTTTTGCGCCCGCTGAAGGTCACCATCGAGAACTACCCCGAAGGCCAGGTCGAGGAACTGACCGCACAGAACCACCCCCAGAAACCGGAAATGGGTACACGCGTGATTCCGTTCTCGAAAACGATTTATATCGAGCGTGATGACTTTATGGAAGACGCGCCGAAAAAATTCTTCCGTCTGTCGGTCGGCCGTGAAGTGCGCCTGCGCTACGCCTATTTCGTTACCTGCACCGATTTCATCAAGGATGAAAACGGCGAGGTGATCGAACTGATCTGCACCTACGATCCGGAAACGAAGGGCGGCAATGCCCCGGACGGGCGCAAGGTCAAAGGCACCATCCACTGGGTAAGCGCCGAGCACGCCGAAGACGCCACCATCAACCTCTACGACCGCCTGTTCACCCACCCCAACCCGGCCGGCACCGAGGACTTTACCGAGCACCTCAACCCCGAGTCGCTGACCGTACTGGAAAACTGCAAGCTGGAACCCTCACTGGCGCATGCTGAAAAAGACACGCACTACCAGTTTGAGCGCACCGGTTATTTTATTCGCGACAGCCGGTCTGAAGGACTGGTATTCAACCGCACGGCAACCCTGCGCGATACCTGGGCGAAGATTGACAAGCAGAATCAGTAAGCCCATTACCTGCTGGCTTGTTTGCGGATAATCCGCGAACAGCCTTGTTTATCAGATTTTTCCTACAAAATATTCAGCCGTTTCCTACTCCACAGGAAAACATAACGCCGGCATACTTGTTTGCAGGATTTCCGTCATTGCTTCACTACGCTCGCAATGACAGAACTGTTCAGGAGCACAGCAAGCACCACTCTAAATGAAACCAAAAAGGAGAAGCAACAATGGACGTTGTAAAATTTATCTGTAATGAAATCGCCTGTTTTATCAAGGCCGGTCTGGATATATCCCTGCAGAAACTTGAAGAGGTTTTTCGCCGTAATAACAGCGGGCTGTAGACGAGGCCTGCATGGCTGGCACGCTATCAGTCATCGAAGCTTTCACGCTGCAGCGCCCTGACCATATCCGCGCAGCTGGCATAGCGTTTCTCCGGCTGTTTCTGCAGGGCCTTGTTGATAATGCGGGTGGCGCTGGCCGGCAGATCGGGGCGCAACGACTTCACCGGCTTGTATTTATCGTGCGCAATCTTGTAGGCCAGCTTGGCCAGGCTGTCGGCGGTAAACGGCAGTGCGCCGGTCAGCAGCTGGTAGAAGGTAACCCCCAGGGCGTACATATCGGCGCGACCATCCACATGCGTGCCGGTCATCTGCTCGGGTGACATATAGGACGGGCTGCCAAGGAAGGTGCCGGTTTTGGTGGTGACCGCATCGGTAATGCGGGCGATACCGAAGTCGGTAATCTTTATCTGCCCGTCCTTCGGATTGTACATAATATTGCCGGGCTTGATATCGCGGTGCACGATATTCTGCCGGTGCGCGTAATCCAGCGCCTCGGCCACCACCCGGACAATGCGGTAAACCTCGGCCACCGGCAGTAATTTATCGGGCGTGGTGTAGTCCGACAGCGGCACACCCTCCACATAGTCCATGGCGATAAAGGTAAAGTCATCCTCTTCACCGATGTCATACACGGTAACGATATTGCTGTGACTCAGGCGGCCCGCCGCCTCGGCCTCACGGAAAAAACGGCTCTTCAGGGATTTCAGTTCCTTGCTGGAGAACATCGAGTAATCCAGGGTCTTGATCGCCACCTTGCGGTTGATCCTGGGATCGATACCCAGGTAAACCACGCCCATGGCGCCACGGCCGATTTCCTTTTCGATCTTGTAGCGGCCGAACTCGGGCAGCTCCACCTGTGACATGACCAGGGTTTTCTGCGCCCGGCCGGGAGTAACCGCCTTTGTCTGCGCCGAGGTAAAGCCCATAATCGAGTTGATGCGTTTTTCCACGTCACGGTAGTTTTTCTGCCGGCTGTTGATTTCCGAATAAACCTGCAACCCCTTGTCGTATTTGCGCTTGCGCTCGAAATAACGGGCAATTTCATACAGGTCCTCAAGCGCCTGTTCATCCACTTCGCATTTGAGCAGACTGGTCACCGCCGCATCATAGTCGCCTTTTTCATACTGGTAATGGCCGAGCTGCAGC
>DRLE01000182.1 GCA_011051475.1 Gammaproteobacteria bacterium | reverse complement strand
CGCAAGAAGGTCACCACGGGCCCGGCGCTGCCGGGCAAGCTGTCCGACTGTTCCTCGCAGGACCCGATGCGCTCCGAGCTGTTTCTGGTGGAAGGTGACTCGGCCGGCGGCAGCGCCAAGCAGGCACGCGACCGCGAGTTCCAGGCCATTATGCCGCTGCGCGGCAAGATCCTGAATACCTGGGAAGTCGAGCCCGACCAGGTGCTGGCCTCGCAGGAGGTGCACGACATTTCCATTGCCATTGGCGTCGACCCTGGTTCGTCGGACCTCAAGGGCCTGCGTTACGGCAAGATCTGCATCCTCGCCGACGCCGACTCCGACGGCTACCATATCGCCACGCTGTTATGCGCCCTGTTCCTGCGTCACTTCCGGCCGCTGGTGGAAGAAGGTCATATCTACGTCGCCATGCCGCCGCTGTTTCGTATCGATGTCGGCAAGGAAGTGTTCTATGCCCTGGACGAGGCCGAAAAGCAGGGCATACTCGATCGTATCGAGGCCGAGAAAATCCGCGGCAAGGTCAGCGTTACCCGCTTCAAGGGTCTGGGTGAAATGAATCCCATGCAACTGCGTGTCACCACCCTGTCACCCGATACCCGTCGCCTGGTGCAGCTGACGCTGGACTCAGGCAACAACAGCAATGCCATGCTGGATATGCTGCTGGCGAAAAAACGCGCCGGCGACCGCAAGGCCTGGCTGGAAAAGAAGGGCGCGCTGGCCGAGGTGTAAGAAATATTTTTTACCACAGAGGACACAGAGAAAGAGCTGTGTTTACGCTCCTACAGGCCAATATCCAACGAAGAGAAATAATAAGGTTTTTCTCTGTGAGCCTCTGTGACCTCTGTGGTGAAAAGCTTTTTTATCAGCCGTTTTTCTAGTAAGATACCACCCCATCGGAGTGTAGCTCAGCCTGGTAGAGTACTACGTTCGGGACGTAGGGGTCGGAGGTTCGAATCCTCTCACTCCGACCATTTTCTGACCGTATCCGGTCACCCGCCATACAAGTAAGTCAGGCGCGTCAGCGTCAACTTGAAACTTACAACAATAACTTATAACCAAAACAGCCATGGCCTCACAATCAGAACTCGAATTCGAAGGCGTCGAAAAGCTTCCCCTGTCTGAATTTACCGAGCGCGCCTACCTGGACTATTCCATGTATGTGATTATGGACCGCGCCCTGCCGTTTATCGGCGATGGTCTGAAGCCGGTGCAGCGGCGCATTGTCTATGCCATGTCCGAGCTGGGGCTGAGCGCCTCGTCCAAGCACAAGAAATCGGCGCGCACCGTGGGTGACGTGCTGGGCAAGTACCACCCGCACGGCGACAGCGCCTGTTACGAGGCCATGGTGCTGATGGCGCAGCCGTTTTCCTACCGCTATCCGCTGGTCGACGGCCAGGGTAACTGGGGCTCGCCGGACGACCCCAAGTCCTTCGCCGCCATGCGCTACACCGAGTCGCGCCTGGGGAAATACGCCGAGGTGCTGCTCAGCGAGCTGGGGCAGGGCACGGTCGACTGGAAGCCCAATTTCGACGGCACCCTGGACGAGCCCGAAACCCTGCCGGCGCGCCTGCCCAATATCCTGCTCAATGGCGGCACCGGCATTGCCGTGGGCATGGCCACCGATATCCCGCCGCATAATTTAAAGGAAGTCGCCAGCGCCTGTGTGCGCCTGCTGGAAAAGCCCAAATCCACCATCGCCGAGCTGTGCGAACACATCCAGGGGCCGGATTTTCCTACCGAGGCGGAAATCATCACGCCCCGAGCCGACATCCATGCCATGTACGAAACCGGTCACGGCGCCATTCGTCAGCGTGCGGTCTACGAGATGGAGGACGGCGCCATTATTATTACCGCGCTGCCCTACCAGGTTTCCGGCAACAAGATTCTGGAGCAGATCGCCGCGCAGATGATCGCGAAAAAACTGCCCATGGTGGAAGACCTGCGCGACGAGTCCGACCATGAAAACCCGACGCGGCTGGTGATTATGCCACGCTCCAACCGGGTGAATATCGACGAGCTGATGGCCCACCTGTTTGCCACCACCGACCTTGAGCGCAGCTACCGCGTCAATATGAACATGATCGGTATCAACGGTCTGCCGCAGGTGAAAAATCTGAAGCTGCTGCTGGGGGAATGGCTCAAGTTCCGCACCACTACCGTGCGCCGGCGCCTGCAGTGGCGCCTGGACAAGGTCAACAAGCGCCTGCATATACTCGAAGCCCTGCTGATCGCTTTTCTCAATATCGACGAAGTCATCGCCATTATCCGCGAGCATGACAAGCCCAAGCCGGTGCTGATGAAGCGCTTCAAAATCAGCGACGCCCAGGCCGAAGCCATCCTCGAACTGAAACTGCGCAACCTGGCCAAACTCGAGGAGATGAAAATCCGTGGCGAGCAGGAAGCGCTGGAGCAGGAACGCGAACAGCTGGAGAAAATCCTGGGTTCGGCCGCGCGCCTGAAAACCCTGATTCGCAAGGAGATCATGGCCGATGCCGAAACCTATGGCGATGATCGTCGCTCGCCCATTGTCGAGCGCGAAGCGGCGCAGGCCATGGATGAAACCGCGCTGATCTCCAGCGACCCGATTACCGTGGTGCTTTCCGCCAAGGGCTGGGTACGCGCCGCCAAAGGACACGAGGTCGAGCCGGAAAAACTCAATTACAAGGCCGGTGACAGTTTTCTCGCCGCTGCCCGCGGCAAAAGCAACCAGATGGCGGTGTTCCTGGATTCTACCGGCCGCGCCTACACCCTGCCGGCGCACAAGCTG
>DRLE01000181.1 GCA_011051475.1 Gammaproteobacteria bacterium | reverse complement strand
TTACCTGCATCCATGCAGGCAAAGAACGCAAAAGGCGCGAAAAAGACCAGCGCTGACTTTGTGGTGAAGTATATACCCCGGTTAACAGCTACACTGCGTGGGTTTTGTCATCCTGAGCGGAGCCGAAGGATCTTATGCCGCTGTTTATTTTGGAGCACCAGATCCTTCGGCTTCACTGCGTTTCGCTCAGGATGACAGCAGGTGGTTTTTTGCTTTTTTCATGCCTTTTGCGTCCTTCGCGGCCAAATTCCAGGGCTTATAAATCCAGCCACTCATCCAGCTTTATCACCAGCTCCCCCAGCCCGTCCTTTTTCAGCGCCGAGAAAATCTGTACGCTGGCATCAACCTGGGCCTCTTTCAGCTGCCGGATGGTCTTCATCTTGCTTTGCATCTGGGCATTGCGCTTGAGTTTGTCGGCCTTGGTCAGCAGGATATGAGCCGGCAGGTCATAGTGCTGGCACCACTGGAGCATCTGCCAGTCATATTCATTCATCGGGTGGCGGATATCCATAATAATGACCAGACCACAGAGGCTTTGCTGGTCGCTCAGGTAGTTCGTCATCAGGCGCTGCCATGCCTGCTTGACCGAAGGCGGAACTTTGGCGAAACCATAGCCGGGCAGGTCGACCAGGCGGCGGGAATCATCGAGCTCGAAAAAATTGACCAGCTGGGTGCGGCCGGGGGTTTTACTGGTGCGGGCGAGCCCCTTGTTGTCACACAGGGTATTGATTGCACTGGATTTTCCGGCATTGGAACGACCGGCGAAGGCGACTTCGCGACCGCCCTGCGGGAACTGGCCGGCCTTGCCGGCACTGAGCAGAAATTTTGCCTGACGGTAATATTTATTGTCGGCGGAAGTGTTTTTGGGCTTCCTGTCCTTGTTTTGCGTGGCGGGGGTGTTCATTAGCGGCATTATGCCTTATTTGTCATGGATTAGGGAGGTGCTTGCCGGTCACAGGCTGACCGCGGCGATGGATGGCGACCATGGCGAAAAAAACCACTATATTTTCACCTGACTTGATTCAGCTCAGCTTAAACAGTGTATTCCAATATATTGATATTGAAGGAACGGGGCCGGTAGTGTAGAATTTCGCCACTTTTTTGCCCTTATGGGCGCGTATGTTTGGAGTTCAAACAATGAAAAAATCTATTGTTGCTGCCCTGGTGCTGTTTGTTGCGACTTCTGCAGGTACCGCGTTGGCAGGAAATGCTGAAGCCGGTAAAACAAAAGCAGCTGCCTGTGGTGGCTGTCACGGTATGGATGGTAATAGCCCGACTTCCTCGTATCCGAAGCTGGCAGGCCAGAATGAAGCCTATATTGCCAAGCAGGTCAAGGACTTCAAGGCCAATGACAAGCGTCAGAATGCCATTATGTTCGGCATGGTCGCGGCCCTGACCGAAGAAGATGCGGCCGATATCGGCGCCTACTTCCAGTCACAGACCGTCGCATCAACGGCGCCCTTTGATGAAAGCAAGCTGGCCAGAGGTCGTGAGCTCTACAAGGGCGGCGACCTGCAGAAAGGTATTCCCGCCTGTCAGGGTTGCCATGGCCCGACCGGTGCCGGTGTTGCCGGTATCGCCTATCCGCGTGTTGGCGGTCAATATCCAGAGTACACGCTGGCGCAGCTGAAGGCCTTTAAAGACGGCAGCCGCAGCAATGATCCGAAGTCACTGATGCGCTCTATCGTAGCAAAGCTGTCTGCAGATGATATGGAAGCGCTTGCTAACTATATGGCCAGCATTAAATAAAGGGCCTTATCGCCCTTTGTTTTTTTAAAATGATGTGGCATGGGTTAAAAACGGGGATGGCGTATGCCATCCCTTTTTTTGCCGGTCGAGTTTTTCCGGCTTCGGTCTTTTATCTGTTTGATTCAGGGACAAGGGCTGATGCTTGAAATACGCGCGCTTGAATGTATTCGCGATGACCGCCTGCTGTTCAGCGATCTCAACTTCAGTCTGTCTGCCGGCGAAGTCATGCAGGTGGAAGGCCCCAATGGCTGCGGCAAGACCAGCCTGCTGCGCATCGTCTGCGGTCTGCGTCAGCCGGAAGAGGGCGAGGTGCTGTGGCAGGGTGAGTCGATCCGGCATAACCGCGAAGACTATTACGCCAATATGGTCTATATCGGGCATCTGCCCTGTATCAAGGGCGACCTGACTGTACTGGAAAACGTGCGCGCACTGCTCGATACCCGCTCGCTGAGCATTGACGCGAAAACCACCGAGGCCGCGCTGGCCAGGGTCGGCCTGGCAGGCTTCGAGGATGTGCCGGGCAAGGCGCTGTCCTCCGGTCAGCGCCGGCGCATCCTGCTTGCCTTTGTCGAACTGGCCGGCGCAAAGCTGTGGATACTCGATGAGCCGCTGACGGCGCTGGACGTGCAGGGCGTGGCGCTGATGGAATCGATGATTCTGGAACACCGCGCCGCCGGCGGCAGCGTGATGTTTACTACCCATCACGGCATGCAGCTGGACTGTGACATGCGTTCGATCGAACTGAGCGCCTACAGCCATGCCGACTGGCAGGAGCGTGACTGATGCTCAAGGCGTATTATTACCTGCTGATGCGTGATTTGCGCCTGGCCTTTCGCAGTCGTCATGAACTGGCCAATCCGCTGATTTTTTTCGTGCTGGTGGTGACCCTGTTCCCGCTGGCGGTGTCGCCGACCACCGAGGCGCTGCGCACCATGGCGCCGGGCGTGATCTGGGTGTCGGCTCTGCTGGCGGTGCTGCTGTCGCTGGACCGCCTGTTCAAGCAGGACTTCGAGGACGGTTCGCTGGACCAGCTTATGCTCAGTCCCAACCCGCTGGTGGTGCTGGTGCTGGCCAAGGTGACCGCGCACTGGTTTCTGACCGGGCTGCCGCTGGTGCTGATCGCGCCGCTGCTGGGTCTGTTTATGGCGTTGCCGGACGAATCGGTGGAGGTTCTGGTCTACAGCCTGCTGCTGGGCACGCCGGTGCTGAGCCTGATCGGCGCCATCGGGGTTTCTTTGACCGTGGCGGTGAACCGGGGCGGGGTTCTGCTGTCCTTAATAGTCCTGCCTTTGTATATCCCGGTGCTGATTTTCGGGGCAAACGCGGTGGATGTGGCAATGGATGGTTTGCCGGTTCGAGGTCAATTATTCTTTCTTGCGGCTGTGCTAGCATTGGCGCTGTCGCTGGCGCCACTGGCAACGGCCGTGGCGCTGCGTATAACGGCTTCCCGATAAGGCGGGTTGAATAGCATGTTTAAAGCAATATGGCGCTGGATACAGCGATTTTCATCACCGAAGTACTTCTACGAGATGTCGGCCAGGCTGATTCCGTGGTTTGCCGTCAGCGCCCTGATAATCGGCGTCTATGGCCTTTACCTGGGCCTGTTCAAGGCGCCGCCCGACTATCAGCAGGGCGAAAGTTACCGTATTATCTTTATTCATGTGCCGGCGGCCTGGATGTCGCTGTTCGTCTATATGGTGATGGCAATTTCCGCCGGCATCGGTATTATCTGGCAGATTCGCCTGGCCGATATGGTGGCCGCGGCCAGCGCGCCCATTGGCGCATCCTTTGCCTTTCTGGCGCTGGTGACCGGCTCGCTCTGGGGCAAGCCCATGTGGGGCACCTACTGGGTATGGGACGCGCGTCTGACCTCCGAGCTGATTCTGCTGTTTCTCTATTTCGGCTATATGGCGCTGCAGTCGGCCATTGAAGACCAGCGCAGCGCGGACAGGGCCAGCGGCCTGCTCGCCATTGTCGGTGTGGTCAATATTCCCATTATTCATTATTCCGTGGAGTGGTGGAATACCCTGCACCAGGGCGCCACGGTGGCCAAGTTCGACAAGCCGTCCATGCATATCGACATGCTGATACCGCTGCTGCTGATGGCGCTGGCCTTCAAGCTGTTCTATTTTGCCATGGTGCTGGTGCGTACGCGCAACGAGGCCCTGTACCGTGATCGTAACCGGCGCTGGGTACGCGAACTGATAACCGGGCTGTAAGGGGAATTATAAAGCCATGAACTGGTCAGAGTTTTTCAATATGGGCGGTTACGCCTTTTATGTGTGGACGTCCTATGGCCTGATGCTGCTGTTACTGGTGGCCAATATTGTGTCGCCGATGTGGCAGCGCAAAAAAATCATCGCCCGCATCAAACGCGCGATAAAGCGAGAAGCCATTGTCGGTGCGAAAACATAGCTGCAGAGATTTAAAGAATCATTATGAATAAAAGAAGCCGTCGTAAACTGTTAATTTTAGCCGTGGTGTTTGGTATGACCATTGCCACGGTGCTGGGCCTGACCGCCTTCGAGGAAAACCTGCTGTATTTCTACAGTCCCACCCAGGTCAAGGCCGGGGAGGCACCCGACAGTCATTCCTTCCGTGTTGGCGGCCTGGTGGTGGCCGGCAGCGTCAAGCGTTCGCCCGACAGCCTGAAGGTGGTGTTTGATGTTACCGACAATGCCGAATCCATGACTATTGAATACACCGGTATTCTTCCCGACCTGTTCCGCGAAGGTCAGGGCATTGTCGCCATGGGCAAGCTGCAGGACGATGGCCGCTTTGTGGCCCAGGAAGTACTGGCCAAACACGATGAAAACTACATGCCGCCGGAAGTCGCTGATGCGCTGGAAAAAGGCGGCCACGTCAATAAACAGAAGGCCATGGAAGGCAGCAAGCCCTGAACCGGCCGTCTTCTATAACCGCCCGAGAAAGCCATGATCCCTGAACTTGGACACTTTGCCCTGATAATCGCCTTTGCTGTTGCCATTGTGCAAAGCATCGTGCCGCTGATCGGCGCCGCGCGTAACGATGCCGCCATGATTTCCATGGCGAGGGTTGCCTCGGTCACCCAGCTGCTGTTCGTTGGTCTGGCCTATGCCGCGCTGACGCATGCCTTTATCGTGCATGATTTCTCGGTATTATATGTGTCACAGCATTCCAATCTGGTGCAGCCACTGATGTACCGCATCTCCGGGGTCTGGGGTTCGCACGAGGGCTCGCTGCTGCTGTGGGCGCTGATCCTGTCGATCTGGACCGTGGCCGTGGCTGCCTACAGCCGTAACCTGCCGGATATCCTGATGGCGCGCGTGCTGGCGGTAATGGGTATGATCAGCGTCGGCTTTCTCGCCTTTATGTTATTTACCTCCAATCCCTTCGAGCGCCTGTTCCCGGCACCGCTGGACGGCAATGAGCTTAACCCCCTGTTACAGGACCCGGGCCTGGCTTTCCATCCGCCGATGCTGTACATGGGCTATGTCGGTTTTTCCGTGGCCTTCGCCTTTGCTGTTGCCGCCCTGCTCGGCGGCAAGCTGGACGCCACCTGGGCGCGCTGGTCGCGCCCATGGACCACCATTGCCTGGAGCTTTCTTACCTTCGGTATTGCTCTGGGCAGCTGGTGGGCCTATAACGAACTGGGCTGGGGCGGCTGGTGGTTCTGGGACCCGGTGGAAAACGCCTCCTTTATGCCCTGGCTGGTGGGCACGGCGCTGATCCATTCCCTGGCCAGTACCGAAAAACGCGGTGTGTTCAAGAGCTGGACCGTGCTGCTGGCCATTCTGGCCTTCTCCCTGAGCCTGCTGGGTACCTTTATCGTGCGTTCCGGCGTGCTGGTGTCGGTACATGCCTTTGCCACCGACCCCTCGCGCGGCGTGTTTATTCTCGCCTTCCTGGTTGTGGTCGTCGGCGGTTCGCTGGCGCTGTACGCCTGGCGTTCCGGCGCGGTGATCAGCTACGGCCGTTTCCAGTGGTTCTCGCGTGAGACCGCGTTGCTGCTGAACAATATTATTTTCCTCACCGCGGCCGGTGCGGTATTCGTCGGCACCATGTATCCGCTGGTGGTGGACGCCTTTGGCATCGGCAAGATTTCGGTGGGCCGGCCCTACTTCGATACCATGTTCTCACTGGTTTCCATTCCGCTGCTGTTGCTGCTGGGTCTGGGGCCGCTGGTGCGCTGGAAGGGCGACAGCTGGCAGCGCGTGCTCAAAAGCGTGTGGGCACTGTTTGTTATTTCGCTGGTCGTCGGTCTGTTGCTGCCCTTCCTCATCGAGGGCGAGCTGCGCATAGCCACCGGCCTTGGTCTGGCCGGCGCGCTCTGGGTTACCCTGACCACATTGAAAGACATGTTCGCGCGTCTGGCAAAAAGCCGTCGCCTGCCGCTGGCCTATGCCGGTATGGTGATTGCGCATCTTGGCGTGGCCATGTTCGTGGCCGGTGTCACCATTACCATGAGCTACAGCCTGGAAAAAGACCTGCGCATGGTGCCGGGCAGTGAGTACGATATCGCCGGCTATTCCTTCCACTTTATGGGTACGCGCAAGGCACAGGGCGTGAATTACGATGCCAATGAAGCTGTTATTGAAATCTGGCGCGACAGTAAAAAAGTCGGCGAACTGCATCCGCAGAAACGCGTGTATTCCGGCAAGAGCAACCCGATGACGGAAGCCTCGATTGACAAGACCTTTTTCCGCGATCTCTACGCCGCGCTCGGTGAAGAGCTCGATGACGGCGCCTGGAGCATGCGCGTGTACTACAAGCCGCTGATTCGCTGGATCTGGCTGGGCAGCATACTGATGACGCTCGGTGGCGTGCTTGCCGTCAGCGACCGCCGTTACCGGCAGAGTGTAAAACAGAAAATCAGCGACCGGCTGTCACCGGCCGGTGCGTAAGACCAACCACGGACACAATGATGGAAACTGAAAAACCTTCCACCCTGCGCCGCTTTATGCCCCTGATTATTTTCGGGGTGCTGGTGGTGTTTCTCGGTATCGGCCTGACCCTGAATCCGCGTGAAGTCCCTTCGCCGCTGATTGGAAAGCCGGCGCCGGCCTTCGATCTGCCCCTGCTCGAAAAGGACGGCCGTTTTTCCGAGCAGGATTTCAAAGGCAAGGTGACATTGCTCAATGTCTGGGCAAGCTGGTGTTTCGCCTGCCGCCAGGAACATGAGGTCGTCAAGTATCTGGGCAGCAGGGGCGTACGCATTGTCGGCCTGAACTACAAGGACGATCCGGCCGATGCAAAGGCCTGGCTGGCGCGCCTGGGTAACCCTTACGAGGTGGTGGCCGTCGATCGTGACGGGCGCATCGCCATCGACTGGGGCGTTTATGGCGCGCCGGAAAGTTTTCTCATTGACCGTGACGGCATAATCCGCCACAAGGTTATCGGCCCGCTTACCGACCCGGAAAAAGTGGAGGCCCTGCTGGTGGCCGCCCGTGAAAACGGCATGAATGAGCTGGTCACCGTTTTAACCGACGTCAGACAGAAAATCAGGTAGCACTATATGATGAATAACAACAGACTGACTTTTGTCGCCCTGCTGCTGACAGCGGTGTTCTGCTTCATACCGGCGGCCGGTGCCGCGCCGATAGAAACCTTCCAGTTTGATTCGCCCGAAACCGAGCGGGTTTTCCACAAGCTCAGTGAAGAGCTGCGTTGCCTGGTCTGCCAGAACCAGAACATAGCCGAATCCAATGCCGACCTTGCCAAGGACCTGCGCCTTGAAATCTATACCATGCTGAAGGATGGCAGGAGCGAAGAGGAGATTATCGACTTTATGGTGCAACGCTACGGTGACTATGTGCTTTATAACCCGCCAATGAAACCGCTGACCTGGCTGCTGTGGTTCGGGCCGATCATTATTTTTGCCGTGGGACTGGTGTTTGTCGTCTATTACCTGAAGGCCCAGAGCAAAATGAAGCAACGCCAGGCCTTGAGTCCTGAAGAAATCGAACGCATCAAAAGTCTGCATGCCGAGCAGAAAGGTAAGGATAAATGAATATTATTTTCTGGGCCATCCTGGTTGTTATGTTGCTGGTGGCCATCTCGCTGCTGGTCTACCCGCTGATCCGGGTGCGCGGTTCGTCCGCGATTGCCTACAAGGACAGCAACCTGCAGATCAATGCGGACAAGCTGCGCGAGCTGGATGAAGATCTGGAAGAGGGCCGCATCGACCAGGCCTTTTACCAGGCCGCCCGCGAGGAGCTTGATCGCGAACTGTTGATCGATATCCCCGAAGCCAGCCAGCAGACCGCGGCCGAACACTATGTTGCTGCCGCCGAACGTCACCCGGCCATTGCCCTGCTTATCAGCGTGTTTGTGCCCATGCTGGCGCTGCTGCTGTACCTGCAGCTGGGTATGCATTCGGCCAGTGACGAGACGCAGCTGACGGCGCAGACCGCGGCGCAAAAACAGGCGGGATCCATCGAAGAGATGACCCAAAAGCTGCAGGCCAGGGTCGAGGCCAATGGCGGCACCGTTGAAGAATGGACCATGCTGGCGCGTGCGCACAAATACCTGGGTGAGCTGGAGCTGGCGGCAGCCGCCTATGCGGCAGCACTGGAGCAGGACAGCGAGAATGCCCAGCTTATGCTGGAGCGGGCGGAGGTGATGGCGCTGAACAATGAACGCCGGTTTAACGACGAATCGCGTGCCCTGGTCATGCGCGCCTACGAGCTGCAACCGGATAATCCGAATGTACTGTGGTTTGCCGGCTATGCCGAATTCCAGTATGGCAATTACCGTCAGGCCATCGATTTGCTGACCCGGCTGTTGCCCATGGCTACCCAGGAAGAAGAGGTGGTGAAATCCATAGTCAGCATTATCAGCCAGTCGCGTGACAAGCTGATTGCCGCAGGGGAAGAGGTGCCACCCATGGAAACCCTTATCCGCGAGGCCATGGCCAAAGCGCCGGCGGCCATGCCGGCTCAGGCGCAAGCGACACCGGCAGCAGGCGCAGCTGCCGCTTCACAGCCCGCCGCAACGGGCACACGCCTTCAGGTCAGTGTGACTATCAGCGATGAAGCGCGCAGTAAATTTAATGCAAACGATGCCGTCTTTGTCTATGCTAAGGCTAAACAGGGCCCGCGCATGCCACTGGCAGTGAAGAAAATGACCCTGGCCGACCTGCCGGCGACAGTGACACTGGACGACAGCATGGCCATGATGGCCGGCATGAATATCAGCGCCTTTGACCAGCTGGTGGTATCCGCCCGCGTTACCAAAACCGGCTCGGCCATTGCCAGCAGTGGCGATTATATCGGCCAGCTGGATGTGCAGAATGACAGGACTGAATCAGCAGTCAATATAACCATCAATAAACCTGTGCCCTGATACGGGCAGGCATAACGAACGGAGAAGACATGAAGAAAATTCTGGTATTTTTATTCCTGCTGCTCAACGCCGGCCAGTTGCTGGCGGCAGACTTCAAGGACGGCGTCAATTACAAGACGATTGCGCCGCAGGAAACCGACAGTGGCGACAAGATCGAGGTTCTGGAGTTTTTCTGGTATGGCTGCCCGCACTGCTATGCCTTCGAGCCCTATATCAATGGCTGGAAAAAGAAAATGCCGGCCAATGTGAAGTTCGTGCGCGTACCGGCCATCTTCCGTCCCGACTGGGAAGCCCAGGCGCGTGCCTATTACGCGCTGAGCAATATGGGTGTTATCGAGGATCTTCATGGCAAGATATTCAATGCCATTCATAAAGACCGCAAACGGCTGACCAGCCTTGGCCTGCTGGCAGACTTTGTGGCCGAAAACGGGGTTGATCGCAAGCAGTTTATGGCAGAGGCCAACTCCTTTGCGGTTGACGCCATGGTGCGTAAGGCAAAAATGAAACAGGCGGCCTATCGCATACAGGGTGTGCCGACCATTGCCATTAACGGCAAGTACACCACCAGTGGTTCCATGGCAGGTTCCTATGAAAACCTGCTCAAGATCATGGACTACCTGATTGCCAAAGAAAGCAAGGCAGGGGCCAAATAACAGCGGTATTGCCGCCAGCATTGCAAGCGCCGGCAAACTCGGTTATTTTAGGCTTATAGCAGATCCGCCCGGAAGATCCGGGCGGAAAGAATCAGACATTCATTGGGAGATAATAATATGAAAAACACACGATTTTCAGCAATCGCTTCATTTGCCGGCATTCTGGCAATGGCGCTGGTATTAACCGCCTGTGGCGGCAAGGACGAAGTCAAGCAGGCGGCGCCGGACTGCGTCTTCCCGGATGCACCAGACACCGCGGCACCGGGCTGGATCTGTGACGAGCCGGTAGAAGGTATCGCCGTTTCGGCCGTGGGTGTGGCCGAGAAATCCGCCGCCGGACACAGCTTTATGAAAAACATGGCTGCCACCGATGCCCGCGTGCAGCTGGCGCAGTCCATGAAGGTGCATGTGCAGAACATGATCAAGCAGTATGCTGAAACCACCGGCGCGGCCGACAGTGAAACCGTCGACAAGGTGAATACCTCGGTCACCAAGCAGATTACCGACGAAACCCTGGTGGGTTCGAAAATCTACAAGACCCGCACCAGCCCGAATGGCACCCTGTACGTGCTGCTCGGTCTTGACCCGGAGCGAGCCGCCATGGCAACCAAGCAGGCGCTGACCACCAGCATGAACAATGACCGCGCCCTGTGGCAGCAGTTCAAGGCACAGAAAGGCCAGGAAGAGCTGGCGGAAGCCATCGCCAATATGAAAAAATAAGCACATTTTATTTTGATGCTTTGTGGCATAAAAACCGGCTTCCGTTGCTGCGGGGGCCGGTTTTTTTATGCATAAAGCGATAGAATCATAACCGGTGCCGATATACTGCCGCTAACGGGCAGGCCAGGATGAAAAGGACAGGTCGCATGAAAAAAATTGTACTGCAATGCATAATCGCCATGCCAATGGCTGCAGCTATCAGCAATATGCCGGCAGGGGCAAACCAGGATTTTCAGCAATGGATGCAGCAGCAGGCGCAGGGCGTGCAGCAGCAGAAAAAGGAATTCCGGGAATACCGCGACAAACGGGACAGGGAGTTTACAGCCTTTCTGAAAATGCACTGGAAGGCGATCGAAATCGTCAAGGGCGAAAAGCTCGATGAGGCGCCCAAGCCGGATGTCATGCCTGTTGCGCCGCCGCTGTCCGGGCATCAGCCAGAGAAAAAACCGGCTGAAACAAAGCCCGTGGCAATAAAGCCGCCGCCGGTAGTCGTTAACATTCCCGAACCGGCGCTCGTGCCGGCCAAACCACAGGGCCAGCCGGTTGATATCAACTTCTTTGGCCGCCAGCTGCGCTTTTATGTCGACAGGCAAATGCAGCGACGGCTGTCTGGCGGCATCAACAAGGATGCGGTGGCCGACTACTGGTCGGTGCTCAGCCGTACGGACTATGAAGACCTGCTCGACCAGCTCAAGGCACAGAACGAATCGCTGCAGCTGACCGACTGGGCCTATGCCGCCATGGTGCATGAACTGGCCATGGCCGTGAATCATAACCGGCGTAACGAAAGCGCCCTGCTGAGCTGGTTTTTGCTGGCCAAAACCGGCTACCGCGCACGTGTTGCCTATGACAGCCAGCGTATCTACCTGCTGGTGCCCTCCCGCCAGGAACTGTTCGAGGTGCCGTATTTTACCTTCGGCGGCAAGCGCTTTTACGCCGTGGCTTTTGATGGCAACCACCAGCAGCCGGGGCAGGTATTCACCTATGATGGCGAATATCCCGGCACGCCCGAAAGCCTGGATATGAAGGTGACGCCACTGGTCGCCGCCAGCAACAGGGAAGAGCGCCGCCATCTGTCGTTTCGTTTTGAAGGCAGGCAATACAATATTGATGCAAGCTACGACCGTGGTCGTATCCGGTTTTTCGAGACCTACCCCCAGCTGAGCCTCGATATGTATTTCAGCGCCGGGGTAAACCCGGAAACGGCCGCGCCGCTGCTGAAACAGCTGGGCGGTTATATTGCAGGCATGGACGAACAGCAGGCGGTCAATTTCCTGCTGCGCTTCGTGCAGACAGCCTTCAAATATGAAACCGACGAGAAGCAGTTCGGCCGGGAGAATTATCTGTTTCCCGAGGAAACCCTGTACTACCCCTATTCCGACTGCGAAGATCGCGCCGTACTGTTTGCCTGGCTGGTGCGTCAGCTGCTGGGGCTGGACGTGGTTGGCGTCGACTATCCCGGGCATGTCGCCACGGCGATCAACTTTCATCAGCCCGTTCAGGGCGATAGTCTGAATTACCAGGGCAAACGTTATATCATTGCCGATCCGACCTATATCAATGCCCGTGTCGGCATGAGCATGCCGCAGGTAAAACAGTACAAACCAGGCGTAATCAGTTACTAGCATGTTTGAAGCGAATGTTTACAATGACGGCACCCTTATCGTGGGCAGGATTACCGGCGTGGTCGAGCCGCAGAGTTTTATCAACGGCATCTTCTGGCAAATAGACAGCCGCAATGTCGGTGAGGTCAAGGACGGCTTTGCCCAGCTTTACTACGATACGGATATCGAAGAGATCAAGGTGACAGAAGAGGACGTGCGCCGAATCGCCGAAATCAATTCCGGCATCGGTATCAATATCGGCCGCTTTCGCACCGCCCTGGTTATCTCCCATCCCGAAATTCTCTCCCTGGCGAAACTGCATCAGCAACTGGCGCAGGAGCTCGGCCAGGAGGTCGAGCTGTTTGAAACCCTGGATGAAGGCTTTGCCTGGCTGGGTTGTGTCAATCCCGAGCCGGAAAGAATCAGCCTGTAGCTCATGGCTGTAAATACGATTGATTAAACAGCAGACAATCCGCCCCGCCGATTTACAGCAGGCCCTGGAAAAAGGCGCGTTGCTGCTGACGGCCAACAAGCGCCTTGCAGAAAGCTGCCGCCGTCTGTATGAACAGGCGCAGCTTGAGAAGGGGCACGCAGTCTGGCCGACGCCGCAGATCATGCCCTGGTCGGCCTGGTTGCAGACACTCTGGGAAGCCGTAATCATCAACACGGAGCAGGCCCTGCCGATGGTATTGAATACCGCGCAGGAGCAACTGTTGTGGAAGCAGGTCATTTCCGAAAGCCTGAAGGACAATCCGCTGCAGCAGATCAATAGCACGCTGCGGCGGGCGCAACAGGCCTGGCAGCTGCTGCAGAGCTGGCAGCTGCCACTGAGTTCCGGTGTGTTTTCCGTTAACAGTGATACGGCGGCCTTTTATCAGTGGGCGAATGCCTTTACAAGGCTTTGCAGAAAAAACAACTGGCTCTCGGCGGCGAAGCTTGCCAGTGCGTTGGCTGAAGAGCCGGCCGCGCAGGCACTTGCCGCGGCCATGCACCGGCAAAAGCAGGCAGGCGGTGAAATGCTGTTGCTGGGCTTTGATCTGCTGACGCCACAGCAGGATGTATTGCTTAAGGCGCTGCTGGAGGATGGCCTGAAAGTGAAATGGCTGCAACAGGCAGGGCGGGAGCCGGCACACAGGCCGCTAAGGCTTGCCTGCAAGGATACACGTGATGAGCTCGGTTTGATGGCGCGCTGGGTGCGCCAGTGCCTGGCTGAAAACCCGCAGGCAGGTATCGGGGTGGTGGTGCCCGAACTGTCGGCGCAGCGAGACATGATTGTCCAGGCGCTGGACAGAATCCTTGTGCCCGAAGCGCTGCTGCCCGGCGCTGAGTCAGTCGCAAGACCCTACAATATCTCACTGGGACGGCCCCTGTCACAATACCCGGTTATCGCCTGTGCGCTGCAGGTTCTCAGGCTGCTGCGCTATGAAACCACGCTGGCAGAGCTTTCCCCGCTTCTGCTTTCTCCCTATATCGCCGGTTACGAAGAAGAAAGCAGCGCCCGTGCCCTGCTGGACCGACGCCTGCGCGAGACAGGCGAGCTCAATATCAGTGTTAACAGCCTGCGCTTTTTCGCCGCCCAGCAGGAACAGCCGCATTATTGCCCGCAACTGCTGGCGCAGCTGGATCACTGGTTGCAACTGCAGACAGAAGCAAAAGAAAAACAGGGCGGCAGCCAGCCGGCAGGTTACTGGCCGGATTACTTCAGCCTGTTGCTGAAAGCATTGGGCTGGCCGCTGGGGCGCAGCCTGAACAGCGAGGAATACCAGGCGGCCTGCGCCTGGCAGGAGCTGCTGGGCGAGTTTGCCGCACTGGAAGTGCTCGGCAGGAAAATGCGCCTGAGTGAAGCCGTGGCGCAACTTGCCCGGATGGCCGATGAGCGTATCTTTCAGCCGCAAACCGGAGCCTTGCCGGTACAGGTGCTCGGTTTGCTGGAAGCCGAAGAGCAGCAGTTCGATCATCTCTGGGTATGCGGCCTGCATGATGGCGCCTGGCCACCGCCGGCAAAAGCCAACCCCTTTATTCCCCTGTCGCTGCAGCGTGAGCAGCGTCTGCCACAGGCCTCCGAAGCGCAGGCACTGGCGCTGGCGAAACATATTACCCGCGCCCTGCTGGCCAGTGCGGACAGTGTCATCGTGAGTTACCCGCTGCGCGAAGGCGAGGCCGAGCTGGGGCCCAGCCCCCTGATTCTGGAACTTGATACGATTGCGCCAGAGGATCTTGATTGCTGGCGAGGCAGCGACAGCCTGCAGCTTGTTCACCAGAGCCGGAATACCGAAAGCCTGGCAGATGATCCGGCACCTGCCCTGAATGAGGCAGTGGAACGTGCCGGAGGCGGCAGTCAGATATTCAAGTTACAGGCTGCCTGCCCGTTTCGCGCCTTTGCCGAGCAGCGCCTGGGCGCCAGGCCTTTTGCGCAGGCAGAGATAGGGCTGAATGCCATGGTGCGCGGCTCCCTGGTGCATCGGGTGCTGGAAAAATTCTGGTCGACAATACAAACACAGCAACAGCTGCTGCAGCTGGACGAGGATGCGCTCAAAGCCATGATTGCGCAGGCGGTCGGCGAGGCCACGGAAGAACAGCGCCGTTTCTATCCGCAAACCCTGAAAGGCCGCTTTCTTGAGCTCGAAAAAAAGCGTCTGCAACAGCAGGCGCAGCAGTGGCTTGCGCTGGAAAAACAGCGTGCCCCGTTTCGGGTCATTGCAAAAGAGCAGCGATATCAGCTCAGGGCCGGTGGCATCGAGGTCAGGCTTTTTATCGACCGTATCGATGCGCTCGATGATGGCCGACTGGTGCTGATCGATTATAAAACCGGCAATGTCAGTGCGGCACAATGGTTCGGCGAGCGGCCGGATGAGCCGCAGCTGCCGCTCTACAGTATGGCGGTCGAAGGCGAGCTTGCGGCGGTCTGCTTCGGGCAGATCAGGGCGGGTGAGATCAAGTTCAAGGGCGTCAGCGCCGAGGAAGGTCTGTTGCCGGCAGTAAAGTCATGGGAAAAACTGGGGCAGACAAAGTTTGAGGATTCATGGCAACAGGTGCTGGCTAACTGGCGTTCTGGCATCGAGCGCCTGGGTGAATCCTTTCGCCAGGGCAATGCCGAGGTCGATCCGAAACGCTATCCGGGCAGTTGCGAGTACTGTGATCTGACC
>DRLE01000180.1 GCA_011051475.1 Gammaproteobacteria bacterium | reverse complement strand
TTGAAGAAGTACAGCTGCAGATACGCGAAAAGCTTAGCGAATATGGTATTCTGGGAAAATAAAACAGCAAAAGCTTTTCACCACAGAGGACACAGAGGTCACAGAGTTTTTATCGTTTATTAAATGCTTCAGTTTTACCGTAAGTCATATATCACCATGCAAAACACTATTCACTATTCACTATTCACTATTCACTGCCTCTAAATGCTCTACCCCTGGCACCAGACCCAATGGCAAAACACCCGCCGCCTTATCGACAGCGGCCAGCTTCCCCACGCCCTGTTGCTGTTCGGCAACAGCGGTCTGGGCAAGGCGGATTTTGCGCATGAGCTGGCCGCCGCCGTGCTCTGCCAGCAGCCGGATGCCGAGCGCCGGGCCTGTGGTCATTGCGCTTCATGCCAGCTGCTCTCAGCCGGTACCCACCCGGACCTGTACAGCCTGAAACCGGTGGAGAAAAAGAACACCACCAGCAAGAAACCGGCCCTGCGTATTCGCATCGAAGACATCCGCAGTCTCTGCGACAGCCTTAACCAGACCAGCCAGTTCAGTGGTTATCGCGTGGCCATTATCGACCAGGCCGAACAGATGACGCTGGAGGCGGCGAACAGCCTGCTGAAAACCCTGGAGGAGCCCGGCGCACAGGTACTGATACTGCTGGTCAGCTCGCGTCCCAACCGCCTGCCGGTAACCATCCGCAGCCGCTGTCAGCGCCTGCGCTTCGCCATGCCCGATGAACAGACCGCACTGACATGGTTGCAGCAGAATATTGAGAAAGGCGCTGAGACGTCAGCGGAGGCGCTGCAGCAGGCATTGAAGTATGCCCATGGCTCACCTCTGGGGGCGCTCAAGCAGATGGAAGAGAGCGAATCCTATCAACTTATCGCTGAGGCCATGACCGCCGGCATGAGCGGCAGGGATGCACTGGCGTATGCGACAAAACTGGCGCAACTGGATAAGGTTCAGACCCTGGAAGTGATGCAGACCTGGCTCAGCGATCTCAGCCGTCTGAGCAGCTGCGGTGCGGATGCCGAGATTACCAACAGCCGCTACCGGCACCAGCTTCAGGCCAGGGCGGAGAAGGTCAACCGCCAGCGCCTGTTCCGCTTTTACGACCAGCTGAATTTCAATCTTTCGCACAGCGCGATTGCCGTCAATGAGCAGTTATTATGGGAAAATCTGCTATTATCCTGGGAGCAGCTGTAATATCACAGCGGCTTCATAATAATTAATCGATAGTCAGCAGGTATCTTATGAGCAGTCCAGCCGCACGCCCGGGGATGCTGTCCCTGAGCATAAAAGACAAGAATTCCCTGTATGCCGCCTATATGCCTTTTGTAGTCAATGGTGGCCTGTTTATTCCCACCACCAAGAAATACAAACTTGGTGATGAAGTGTTTATGCTACTCAGCCTGATGGATGAGGGCGAACGCCTGCCGGTGGCCGGAAAAATTATCTGGATTTCACCCGAAGGCGCCAACGGCAACCGGGCTACCGGTGTCGGTGTGCAGTTTTCCCATCAGGACAAGGGCGCCACCCGCGGCAAGATTGAAACCATTCTTGCCGGTGCTTTAAAATCAGAGCGTATTACCCATACCATGTAATGCAGGTGAGATGTCACCCGTAATGTCACAATAAATATTTTTGCAAATGGACTTCCTGTGTTAGTTGATTCACATTGCCATCTCGACTGTATCGACTTATCCGAATTCAACGATAATTTTGACCAGCTGATCCAGCGTTCGGTTGAGGCCGGCGTGGAGCACATGCTGTGTGTGTCCATTAATCTGCAGAAATATCCGCACATGCTGGAAAAAGTCCGGCCCTATAAAAATATATCCGTTTCGGCCGGCGTACATCCCATGGCCGACAGGACAGAAGACTACTCTGTCGATGTTCTCGGTACGCTTGCCGAAGACAGCAAGGTTGTCGCCATTGGTGAAACCGGCCTCGATTATTTCTATCACAGCGATGAAAAAGACTGGCAACAGCAGCAGTTTCGCGACCATATACAGGTTGCCAGGGCGCACAACAAGCCGGTTATAGTACATACCCGTGATGCGGCTGAGGATACACTCACCATTCTGAATGAGGAAAAAGTCAGTGAATGTGCCGGCGTGATTCACTGCTTTACCGAAGACCGGGACTTTGCCCGCAGGGCCATGGATATGGGCATGATGATTTCCTTTTCCGGTATCCTTACATTCCGCAATGCCGATCGCCTGCGTGAAGTGGCGAAGTACGTCCCCGATGATTACCTGCTGATCGAAACCGATTCACCTTATCTGGCGCCGGTGCCGCACCGTGGCAGGCAGAACCAGCCGGCCTATGTCAACGAGGTTGCCCGCACCCTGGCGCAGCTGCGCAATACCGGTATCGAGCATATCGCAGAAATCACCCGTGAGAATTTCTACCGCCTGTTTCAGCTATCTGTCGAGGAGACCGGCTCGGCCAGCCCAGCAGGGGTGTCAGGCTGATGTTAAGCCTGCTTTTTACCGATGACCCGAAGCAGTCGCTGCGCATGCTGCGTCATCTTGCCGCCATACTGTCCCTGCTGGCATTTACCATTGCCTGTGCCTTTTTCTTTCACAAGGGCCTGATCTTTGCATCGGAAGAAACCTTTACCAGCATACTGCTGCTGTTCTGGGCGGGGTTTCTGAGCTTTACGGTAATCATACGCAGCGGCCTGAACCAGCGCTTTAAAGACCCCAGCCTGACCGTGGCCCAGCTGCTCTGGGGCGCCACGTTTTTGCTGACCAGTATCTATCTGATGAACGAATGGCGTGGCCTGATGTTAATGGCCTATTTCGCCATGTTCAGTTTCGGTTTTTTCAAACTGCCTTTTCGCGAACTGCTCAGTGTGGCCCTGTACGGCATACTCGGTTACGCCCTGATTATTCTTTACCTGTTTCTGAAAGAACCCGAAAGGCTGGATATCGAGCTGGAACTGCTGCAGTTGCTGGCATTCAGCATTACCCTGAGCGTAATGGTCTACACCGGCTCATCCATTCACCGTCTGCGTACCCGTGCAAGAAACCAGTACGTGGCCCTGCAGCAGGCGCTGGATCTCAACAGCCGCCTGGCCACCACCGACGATCTGACCGGTCTGTACAACCGCCGCTATTTCATGGAAATGCTGAGCACACAGAAAGCCGTGGCCGAACGCAGTGAAAGCGACTTTGTTCTGTGTTTCTGCGACCTTGACCATTTCAAGCACATCAATGATACCTTCGGCCATCATACCGGCGATATCGTATTGCAGCAGTTTGCCACCATCCTCAACAATACCATTCGCGAAATCGATTATGCCGCGCGTTTTGGCGGCGAGGAATTTGTTATTCTGCTGGTCAATACCGATATTGAAGATGCGAAAAAGGTTTCCGAACGCATCCGCCAGCGCCTGGCGGAATACAATTTCAGTGACATCGCCCCGGCCCTTAACGCCACCGTGTCCATCGGCCTGGCCAGTTTCAAGGAGTTCAATACCATACAGGAAACCCTGATGACCGCCGATGACCGGATGTTCAAGGCCAAGGAGCAGGGCAGGAACAAGGTTGTTTTTGATGATGCGGAAGTTGTGGCGGGTTGATTGTTTGCTTGCCGGGAAGGGTGTTGACGTTCCGGATAACATTTTTTTGCCGCAAAGGACGCAAAGGGACCGCAAAGTTTCTGTCATCCTGAGCGTAGTCGAAGGATCTTATGCCACCAGATCGTAACGGTTCACAAGATCCTTCGACTCCACTGCGTTGCGCTCAGGATGACAGTATGAGATAGCTCAGTGGTATCCCGTGCCTTCACTGGAACAAAAACACAAATAAAAATGTTTTTGTTTTTTCGCGCTATTCGCGTTCTTTGCGGCAAAAAATAATGTTTTCTCTGTGACCTCTGTGGTTCAAGAAAACTATAGCAGTTCCCACCCCGCATCCCGTCTGAACCGCTCCCCGAACTGATCCTCCAGCCGTTGCATTTTCTCGCTCAATGCATCAATGCCGGTATTGCGGATATACTCCAGCGGTCCGCCGGTAAAGGGCGCAAAGCCGGTGCCGAAGATAACGCCTGCATCGATCAGGTCTTTTTCCCTGACGATACCTTCGCGCAGGCAGGCGGTGGCCTCGTTCAGCATGCGCAGTATCAGGCGGTCCTGCACCAGTTGCGGCTCCGGCCAGCTGGCCTTTTTGTTTTTTATCGGCTTGCCCTTGCTGTATTGGTAAAAGCCCTGGCCGGATTTTTTACCCAGCCTGTCCTTTGGCAGGCTTTTCAGATTGGCGGGCAGTTCCATGGACAGGGCTTCGGAAAGGATTTCGGCCACATGCTTACAGATATCCAGGCCGACCGCATCGGCCAGTTCGATCGGGCCCATGGGCATGCCGAAATCGGTGGCGGCCCTGTCGATGACTTCCGGTGGAATACCTTCATCCAGCATGGTCACGGCTTCAACAATATAGGGCATTAGAATGCGGTTGACCAGAAAACCCGGTGAGCTTTTAACGCCCAGCGGCAGCTTGCCGATATTGCGGCCGAAGGCCAGGGCTTTCTGCACCGCGGTTTCATCGGACTGTTCGCCATGGATGATTTCCACCAGCGGCATCAGCGCCACCGGGTTGAAGAAATGCAGGCCGACCAGACGACCGGGATCGTTCAGGCAGTCGCTTAAATCCTCCAGGCGGATGCTGGAGGTATTGGTGGCCAGTATGGCGCCGGTCTTCATTTTCGGTTCGATATCGGCATACAGCTTGCGCTTGACCTCGCGGTCTTCAAAGATAGCCTCGATAACGATATCGGCGCGATGAATGCCCACACCGCGATGGTCACCCATCAGGCGGTCATTGGCGTCACGAATGGCGCGCCGGTCACGCTTGAATTTCTTCTTAAACGAGTACTGCGCGCGCTCGATGGTTTTTGCCAGC
>DRLE01000179.1 GCA_011051475.1 Gammaproteobacteria bacterium | reverse complement strand
TTGAAATCGGTTTTCGAGGCGATAACGTGCGCCGGCAGCATCCAGTAGGCTTCTACCAGGCTGATGGCCAGGGCAATGGAGACCACCAGCGGCACCACCATCATAAACTTGCCCATAATGCCGGGCATCAGCACCAGCGGCAGGAAGGCGGACATGGTGGTCAGCACCGCCGTGGTTACCGGTGCGGCGACCTCCTTGATGGCCTCGACACTGGCGGTCACCCGGTCGGCGCCACGCGCCAGGCGCTGGTAGATGGCCTCGACCACGACCACGGCATCATCCACCAGCATACCCAGTGAGATTACCACGCCCAGCAGCACCATAATGTTCAGGCTGAAGCCGGCGATATGCAGTACCCAGAAGGTACCGGCGAGAATAAAGGGAATGCCGATGCTGGTAAGAAAGGCGATACGAAAACCGAGAAACAGCCAGGTGACCAGCAGCACGAAAAACAGGCCGACCAGGGCATTGGTCTGCATGACATTAATGGACTTGTTGGTAATCTCGGTGGAGTCATCGATCAATACCAGGTGTACCCCTGTTTGTTCGCTGTACCGGTTGCGCTCGTCGATAAAGGTTTTCAGGTCTTCGACCAGCTTCAGGGTATTGGATTTGGCCTTCTTGGTAATGGCGAAAAGAATGCCGGGCTGGTTGTTATAGCTGACCAGGCGCTGTGCCTTTTCACGTCCGCGCTTGATAGTGGCAACCTCACTTAAGGGGATTTCACCCCTGGCGGTCAGTACCGGCACGCTGGCCAGAACGGTCGGGTCGGCATCGGCTCCGGTGAGGCGGATAAACCATTCCTGTGACTGTATCTTGAGACTGCCGGCCGGTGTGTCCTGGTAGAAGCTGCGGATACTGTCGGCCAGGTCGCTGGGCTTGATGCCGTAGTAACTCAGTTTTTCAGGTTCGAAAAATACCTGCAGTTCGGGATCGTTAAGGGCGGTGGCGATAACGCGGTCGACGCCGCGAATATGTTCCAGCGATTTTTTCAGACGCTCGGACTGAATGCGCAGGTTTTCGTCGCTGGCCGGCGAGATAGCCACAATAGATGCGGTAGGGTAGGCATTGTCGGTGGTGATTTCAAAAATAAACGGGTCATTGGCCGCATCGGGCAGCTCGTCCTGCTTGTTCTGGATTTCCCGGCGCAGGTCGGCGACGCGTTTGTCAAAGATGCGCTCGGGAATATCATTGAAGCGCACCAGAATACTGGAGATGCCCTCGCGGCTGTTGCTGGAGACGAACTTGATATCGCTGACCCCGCGAATGACTTCTTCCAGCGGGTCGGTGACACGCTTTTCGATGTCCAGTGCAGAGGCGCCGGGCAGGCTGGTGGTGACCTGTATCCAGTTAAAATTAATGGTCGGGTCTTTTTCCCGTGGCAGGCTGATATAACTGATAACGCCCAGTACCAGTACCAGCATGAAAACCAGATTGGCGAGGACGTGATTTTGTATAAGGCTGCGGTACATGAGGTTTTGCTTGCCGCGATCAGGGCCTGTCGTCTGCCTGGCTATTGGCAGGGGCATTACCCGTGGCCGGACTGACAGCCGCTTCAACCTCTATCTTTTCGCCATCCTTAACATTGTAACGGCCCTGGGTAATGATCGGGGTATCCGGGTTCAGTGACAGGACCGCGGGCTGGCCTTCCTCGGCATTTTCAATCGGGATAAAGCGGGCGGTGCCATTATCGTCAACCAGTACCCCCAGTTTGCCCTGGCGTTGCACAATATAGGCTGCCGGAATGGAAAGCACCGACTCGCGCCAGACCACCTTGCCGATACTGCCGGTAATGGCGTGCTCACCGGTAAAGCGCAGGCGCACGATATGGTTGCGGCTGGCTTTGTCCAGCAGGGGCACCACGTGCTCGATGCTCAAGGGGTAGGACCGGCGGTTAAAGATAAAGCGGTGATCCGTACCGCTGACAAAACTTTGCAGCTGGCGGGTATTGATTCGGACTTCGACCCGGTGGTTTTCCTTTGACACCAGTTGCAGCAATGGCGTGCCCGGGCTGGTCAGTTCGCCAAGGCTGGCATCACGACGGGTCACGTAGCCGTCGAAGGGCGCCTTGATGTTGCAGCGCTGTACATCAAGCTCGGCCAGTGAGCGCGCCAGTTTGCGGCTTTCCACCGTGGCTTTCAGCCGGTTTTCCTCAGCCTCGCGCTGGTTATAGATTTCGCGGGAAATATTGCCCTGCTTGCTCAGCTTTTTTGCCTGCTCGAACTGGCTGCGGGCGTTTTTCAGCATGGCCTGTTCGGCTTTCAGCGCCGCCTCGGCCTGCTTCAGCCTGAGGCGGTTCTCGCGACAGTCGAGCGAAACCAGAATATCGCCCTTTTTGACTTCATAGGCGGTGTCGACATGAAAGTTTTCAATCAGGGCGCTGATCTGCGCGCTGATGGTGCTGTCCTCGGTGGCCGGCACCGAAGCCCCTACCGCGTGGCTGACATAGATCGCCAGTTCCCTGTAGGGACGGGTTCTTACCTTCAGTGCATTCGTCCCCTGTGTTTCCGCCTGTGAGCTTTCAGCGTGTGCCTCGCTGGCCTGACTCGTGAACAGGGGAGCGCCAAGCAACAGGCCGGCTAGCAGTATCTGTGGCAGTACGCGAAATGAAAGCGTTGTTTTCATTTATCTTCCAGGCTGTCGTTCAGGCTATCGTTATGGCAGGATTCCACCCGGCTGAAAATCCGGCCGTGCTGCAGACGGGTTTCAATAAGTTCGTCGACCTTAACCTGCTCAATGGAGTGCAGCGCCTTGCCTTCTGCGTTCAGGGTAATGGAATAGCCGCGCTCCAGTGTCTGTAACGGGCTGATGGCGTTAAGGGTACGCAGGCTGTTGCTGAACCGGGCCTGCTTTGTCGCCAGAAGGTTCAGGCTGGCGCGCTGCAGGCGTTGCGTCAGGTAAAGCCGGCTCTGCGCTTTCTGCTTCAGGCGTTTCTGCGGATTGTTGGCCGAGAGTCTGGCATAGCCGGCAGCCAGCTGGTGGCGGCGCTGGCTCAGCAGGCTTTCCGCACTGCGCAGCAGGCGGCGGTGCAGTTCACTGACCTTTTCCTTTGCCAGTGCGATGCGCCGCTGCGGGTGCTGCTGTTTCAGGCGCTGCTGCAGCCAGCGCAGCTTTTCGCGGTTGCGGCGGATTTTTTCCTGCATCAGCTGTGTCAGGCGCTGCTCGTACCAGTCGAAAGTCTGCTGCCAGGCACTCTGGTCGGGGGTGACCGACTCGGCCGCCGCGGTCGGCGTGGCGGCGCGTTTGTCGGCAACGAAATCGGCAATGGTGACGTCCACCTCGTGGCCGACACCGCTGACCACCGGCAGCGAGCAGTCATAGATCGCCCGCGCCACGCTTTCTTCGTTAAAGGGCCACAGGTCTTCCAGCGAGCCGCCGCCGCGCACCAGCAGAATGACATCGCAGCCCAGTGATTCGTGGTTGTCATCGATCAGTTGCAGGGCGCGGACAATGGCCGGCGCGGCCTCGGCGCCCTGTACCGGCACGGCAAACAGGCGTACAGGAATGGAAGGGAAGCGACGCTGAATTACGCTGAGCACATCATGCAGCGCTGCGCCGCTGCCGGAGGTGACAATGGCAATGCCTTCGGGCAGCTCGGGAATATCCTGCTTGTGTTCCTCGGCAAACAGGCCTTCGCCCGCCAGTTTTGTTTTCAGTTCCTCGAACTGGCGGCGCAGGGCGCCGTCGCCGGCTTCCTCCATGCGATCGACGATCAGCTGGTAGTCACCGCGCGGCTGGTACAGGCTGACCTTGGCGCGTACCAGCACCTGCTGGCCGTTTTCGGGGCGGAAATTCAGGCTTCGATTGCGCCCACGGAACATGGCACAGCGGATCTGCGCGCCGGCATCCTTCAGACTGAAATAAATGTGCCCCGAGGCAGGCTGTGCCAGGTTGGAAATTTCGCCTTCCACCCAGATCCAGGCGAATGTCGATTCCAGCAGCTGGGCAACCGACTGGTTAAGGCTGGTAACGCTATAGATTGTGTCTGAATCGGCGGGCATGAGGTGGATTTAATCACAAAATGCGTATCAGTTGGTGCTAAAGGTGTGAAAAGCCTTTTGGGTCCGCAAATCACGCAAAAGATGCAAATTAGTAAGGTGTTTTTCAGGCTTGCAGCCGGCGGTAATAAAAGAAAACTTTTTATGGCCGCGAAGAACGCAAAGAAACGCAAAAAAAGCGCAAAGAAAATGTTTTCTTCGCGCTATTTGCGTCCTTTGCGGCAACGCATAACGCGTTCAGGTGTCGGAGTCGTGACTCCGACACCTCAGGGATACAACTGTGCGACTTTAAGCAGAAACTCCGCCCGGCCAATACCTAGGCCTTTTTCGGTACCACGGCGAATTTCAGTTAGTGTTTTTTGATGGAGCGATTGATCGCACAGCTGTCGGTAGGCTTCCCTGTTGGTGTCGACGTCAGCTTCAGAAAGGTGTCGGGGTCTGTTTTTTTCGACTTCGACACCTGAGATGAAATTTGTGAACACGGCGTGCGGTGTTACCATCGAATCCTGCCGACCGAGAGCGTTTGCGTGGTAGCTGGAATATGGATAATCCGCCGGCTGCTTCACAATGCCCGCACGTACCGGATTGAGTTCGATATAGCGGTAGCATTCCAGCAGGTAGCGGTCGGTATCGACCAGGCTACACTTGTAACGCCCTTCCCACAATGAACCACTGCGGTGGTAGGTGCGGTTGAAGTAATGCGCATAGCGCCTGCCGACCGACTGCATGGTTTTCGATAACGATGCCTCGTGTCCGGGCGTCGCCAGCAGATGCAGGTGGTTGTGCATAAACACCCAGGCATGGATGGCTAGTCGGTTTTTGTTTGCGGCTTCGCGCAGGCAGCGATACAGGTATCGGAAATCATCATCCCTGACCAGAACCGGATCACGGTTGTGGCCGCGAACGACAACGTGTTGTGGCTGGTCGGGAAGAAACAGGCGGGGCCTTCTTGGCATACATTACCTCCTTGTAAATGCGTTGTTACCTTGTCGGGTTTTCAGGTGTCGGAGTCAGCAAAGCTGACTCCGACACCTGAGGGGGTGAGGGGGGCGACACCTGAGGGGTGCGAACTGGTATTTATTTATGTGGTCCGCTGACATTACGCTGCGCTTCGGCCTGCAATACCGCCAGCTGCCCCTGTTCGCGGGCTTTTGCTACCAGTTTCATGGCCTTGTCGGTTTTGCCTTCCTTGTGCAGCTTTTCAGCCTTTTTCAGCAGCTTGCGACTGTCGCGCCACTCGTAGTTAACG
>DRLE01000178.1 GCA_011051475.1 Gammaproteobacteria bacterium | reverse complement strand
TGCCTGTCATCCGAGAGCTGATAGAGGCTGCCGCCATCGGCATCGGTCAGCTCCATGGCGCCGGCAAGGATCTGGTCACAGAGCTGTTCATGGTCATCGGCCGCCGACAGGGCAATGCCGATTTCATTCAGACGGGCGATTTTTTCAAGAACGTTTTCCAAGTGGCGCTTCCAGGGAGTGCTTCAGGGGCTAAACCGGATATGATTAATATAGGTATAGCATATCCGGACAGCTTGTCGACCAGGATATTCGGTGCGCCTGATAAATCCCTAGCCTGCGTTAATACCCCCTGCAATCAGTTTGCGGGGGTCCAGCAGTTTTTCCAGCTCTTCGCGCGACAGGTCACACATTTCCTCGGCCACATCGATCACCGCCCTGCCCTCGGCGTAGGCGGTCTTGGCGATCCTTGCGCCCAGCTCATAACCGATAACCGGGTTCAGCGCTGTCACCAGGATGGGGTTCTTTTCCAGTGCGGCATTGATATTGCCGGTATTGACGCTGAAGCCGGCTATGGCGCGATCGGCCAGCAGGGGCATGGTATTGGCCAGAATCTCGATGCTCTGCAGCAGGTTGAAGGCCACCAGCGGCAGCATGACATTAAGCTGGAAGTTACCGGACTGGCCGGCCACGGTAATGGTGGCGTCATTGCCGATAACCTGGGCGCAGACCATGGCCATGGCCTCGGGCATGACCGGGTTGACCTTGCCCGGCATAATGCTGCTGCCCGGCTGCAGTGCCGGCAGGGCAATCTCGCCGATGCCCGCCAGCGGGCCGCTGTTCATCCAGCGCAGGTCATTGGCTATTTTCGTCAGCGCCACCGCCAGGGTTTTCAGCGCGCCGCTGAGGCTGACCGCCGCATCCTGCGAACTGAGGGCGGCAAAACGATTGGCCGCGACCGAGAACTCCAGGCCGGTGGCGCCGCTTAGCTGCGCGGCCACCAGATCGCCGAACTTCTCGTCGGCATTGATGCCCGTGCCCACGGCGGTGCCGCCGATGGCCAGCTGGTGGATGGCCGGCAGCGTCTGCTCAATCTGCTCCAGGGCATGGCGCAGCTGCGCCGACCAGCCGGAAAGCTCCTGCCCCAGGCTGACCGGCATGGCGTCCATCAGGTGGGTGCGACCGGTGGTGACGATATCGGCCAGACTTTCGCCCTTGCTATCGATCGTTGCAATCAGCTTCTCCAGCGCCGGCAGCAACTGCCGGTGGCAGGCAAGCGCGGCGCTGACATGTATGGTGGTGGGAATCACGTCGTTGGAGCTCTGGCTCATATTGACGTGGTCATTGGGGTGTATCGCCTCGCCGGCCTCGATGGAAGCCAGATGCGCAATCACCTCGTTGGCATTCATATTGGTGCTGGTGGCCGAGCCGGTCTGAAAAACATCCAGCGGGAACTGCGCCATCAGCCTGCCGGCAATAATATCGTCACAGACCGAGGAGATGGCGCGGCGGCGCTGCTCATCCAGGCCGCCGAGCTCATGGTTGGCATTGGCGCAGGCCTGTTTCACCAGCCCCAGGGCCTGGATAAAACCGGCCGGCATTGTCTGGCCGCTGATGGGAAAGTTTTCCACGGCGCGCTGCGTCTGCGCACCCCAGGCGGCATCGGCGGGCACTTTCAGTTCACCCATACTGTCTTTTTCAATTCTGTAATCACTCATGCCTCTGTCCTGGAAACTGTCCGCCTCTGAATTCACTTGCGGTGATATAATACCCGTTTTAAAACCACATTTACATGACCCCAGCACATGACCATGGAATTAAACGAACTTACCGCAATCTCTCCCGTTGATGGCCGCTACGGCGCCAAAACCGCCGCCTTTCGCGACATATTCAGCGAATACGGCCTGATCCGTCACCGCGTACTGGTCGAGGTGCGCTGGTTCCAGGCGCTGGCCGCGCACAGCCAGATAAAGGAAGTCCCGCAGCTGGACGAAGACGCCAGCAAGGCACTTAATGACATTGTTGATAATTTTTCGCTGGCCGATGCCGAGCGTATCAAGACCATCGAGCGCACCACCAACCATGATGTCAAGGCCGTGGAATACTTTCTCAAGGAAAAGATCCAGGGCAACGCCATGCTGGAGAAGACCAGTGAGTTTCTGCACTTTGCCTGCACCTCCGAGGACATCAATAACCTGTCGCACGGCCTGATGCTGAAAGCCGGCCGCGACGAGGTGCTGCTGCCGGCCATGGACGAAGTGATCGACAACCTGACCGAGCAGGCACTGGCACTGGCTTCACAGCCCATGCTCAGCCGCACCCACGGCCAGACTGCCTCCCCCACCACCGTGGGCAAGGAACTGGCCAATGTGGTACACCGCCTGCGCATACAGCGCGACCATGTCGCCAATACCTGTATCTACGGCAAGGCCAATGGCGCCGTGGGCAACTATAACGCCCATCTCAGCGCCTACCCGGAGGTCGACTGGCCGAGCTTCTCGCAGAACTTTATCGAATCACTGGGCCTGAGCATCAATCCCTATACCATACAGATTGAACCGCATGACTATATGGCCGAAATGTTCGACGCCCTCAGCCGTTTCAACACCATCCTGATCGACCTGTCGCGCGATATCTGGGCCTATATATCACTGGGTTACTTCAAGCAGAAAACCGTGGCCGGTGAAATCGGTTCCTCCACCATGCCGCATAAGGTCAACCCGATCGACTTTGAAAATGCCGAAGGCAACCTCGGCATTGCCAACGCCCTGCTCAGCCACCTGAGCATGAAGCTGCCGATTTCACGTTGGCAGCGTGACCTCACCGACTCCACCGTGCTGCGCAATCTCGGCGTCGGTTTCGCCCACAGCCTGATTGCCCTGCAGTCCATGCTCAAGGGCCTGAACAAGCTGGAGGTCAATGCCGAGGTTATCGAGGCCGATCTAGACGACAGCTGGGAAGTGCTGGCCGAACCCATACAGACCGTGATGCGCCGCTACGGCATCGAAAACCCGTATGAAAAACTCAAGGAACTGACGCGCGGCAAGAGCATTACCGCCGAGGCCTTCCATGAGTTTATCAACAAGCTGGAAGAACTGCCCGAGGCCGTGCGCGAGAACCTGCTGAAACTGACCCCGCACAACTACACCGGCAATGCCGAAGAACAGGCAAAGCGCATAAAGAAATAAACGCGCCCGCCGGGCACAGGTAAGTAACAGACGCCATGACCACAGACTGGAACAAACACCACTGCCTTGGCGAGCTGAGCGTCGAGACCTTTCTTGAGGACTACTGGCAGCAGAAACCCCTGCTGGTCAGAAACGCTTTTCCCGACCTGGTGTCCCCGGTCAGCGCCGAGGAACTGGCCGGCCTTGCCTGCGAGGACGGCGTCAATGCCCGTCTGGTGCTGGAAAAAGGCAAGGACAGAAACTGGCAGGCCGAGTTCGCCCCCATTCCCGAGGAGCGTTTTGGCGAACTGCCCGAAACCGGCTGGTCACTGCTGGTCAGCGATATCGAGCGCCACGTTCCCGAAGCCGCCTTCCTGCTCAAACCCTTTCGCTTTATTCCCGACTGGCGCATCGATGACCTGATGGTCAGCTACGCCCCGCCCGGCGGCTCCGTCGGCCCGCATACCGATGAGTACGATGTTTTCCTGATCCAGCTCAGTGGTCAGCGCCTGTGGAAAATCAGCGAAGACTACAAGCCCGACACCCTGTGCGGCACCGACCTTTGCATACTCGAAGGTTTTGACGCGCAACACGAGTGGCTGCTCAGTCCCGGCGATATGCTCTACCTGCCGCCACGCGTCGCCCACCACGGCATTGCCCAGGATGCAGGTGGTGAGCATTGCCTGACCGCCTCGGTGGGTTTTCGCGCGCCATCGCTTAAGGCCATGACGGCCGATTACGTCAACTACCTCAATGAACATGTTCACGGCTCGCAGCGCTACCGGGACAGCCAGCCGCAAGCGGCGGCGCACCATGCGCAGATCAGCGATGCCACCGTTGAACACTTTATCGATTATCTGAGACAGGGCTTGAGCACACAGCCCGAACAGGTCAGGGAATGGCTGGGGCGTTTCAGCAGTGATAACAGCAACTTTGAAGAACAGCGTCCGGAAAATCCGCCGCTTGCCCTGGATGCATTACTGGCGCAGATAAAACAGCATGGCCTGGCCCAGTCACCCTGGTCGAACTTCCTGTTTGCCGATACTGAAGACGGTGCAATCCTGTTCGTCGATGGGGAGAGTTACAAAACAAACAAGGCCTTTGCGCGCATGCTCTGTGATGACAGGCAGATTGACAGCCATGCCCTGCTTCAGTTTCTGGAACAAGAGAAGGACACAGACAAGGATGCGCAGTGCCTGCTGGCAATTTTTACAACAGGCAGCCTGATTCTCGGAAATGCCGAAGCCTGAACATAAGCTTTTATTCAACTACGCAAATAACGCAACAATCGTTTTTTGGCGTTTTTGGCGTCTTTCGCGTTCTTTGCGGCAAAATGGTTTTAAATACAATCCATGCACAAATCCGATATTGTCACAACCAACGCCGATAATGCCGAGCTCAAGGCCCTGCGCCGCCGCGTGTTTATCGAGGAACAGCACGTTCCCGAGGAACTCGAATGGGACGAGCACGACAGCACAGCCACGCACTTTCTGCTTTACCTCGATGGCAGGGCCATAGCCTGCGCACGCCTGAAAACCGACGGCCAGATCGGGCGTATGGCGGTGCTGCCCGAATACCGCCGTCAGGGGCATGGCAGCCGCCTGCTGGCATTTGTGCTGCAAGCGGCCCGGCAGCAGTCACTGCCAGCAGTCTATCTGCACGCCCAGATAAGCGCCATCCCCTTTTACGAAAAACACGGTTTCAGCGCACACGGTGACAGCTTTATGGATGCGGGCATAGAACACCGTGAAATGTTTCTGAATATCTGCTAAAAACACTGCAAGTATCACACGAATGTGTCAGTGCCATGAGCAACGAGAAAAACGAACAGCATCTGTCTGAAATAGAAGCCGAAACCGAGATTGAGACACTCGAGGAGAACCGCAAGGCGGCCATCACACTGGCGAAACAGGCCCGGATGTCGCTGGATATACTGACACCGGACCTGGAGGCGACAATTTATAATAATGCGGAATTCGAACGTGCCGTGTTCGATCTGGTGCGCAGGCACCGCAGCACCCGTATTCGTATCCTGTGCAGGGACTGTGCCGAAGCCGTGCAGCAGGGGCATTGCCTGGTGCGTCTGGCACAAACCCTGACCAGCGCCATCAGCCTGCACCGCCTGACGGAGGAGTACCGGCACGAGCAGCGCAGCTTTCTTGTTGCCGATCGCAGGGGCGTGCTCTACCGCCTGCAGGCAGGCTCACGCAACGCACAGGCTGTTTTCAGCCTCAATGCGCCGCAACGCGCCGCAGGGCTGCTGGATTTTTTCGATGATGCCTGGGAACACAGTGAACCGGATACACAGACCCGGCGGCTCTATGTATAAATCAGGGTATAAATCAGGGATGTACGCCGTTTGCTGCAGCCTTTAGCGGGTTCTGATTAAAACCGCCTCGGGCCTGCCGAGCAGATAGCCCTGCACATAATCCACACCGATATCACGTAGCATGCTGTAGGTACCATTGTCTTCAACATGCTCCGCCACCGTCTGCAGCCCCATGACCTTGCCGATATGCTGAATAGATTCGACCATGGTGCGGTCGATATCGTCACTGCAGATATCACGAATAAAGGCACCGTCGATCTTGAGGTAGTTGACCGGCAGGTTTTTCAGATAGGCAAATGAACTCAGGCCGCTGCCAAAATCATCCAGGGCAAACTGGCAGCCGTGTTTTTTCAGCTCGCTGATAAACTGGCTGGCCTTGCTCAGGTTGCTGATGGCCACGGTTTCGGTAATTTCAAAGCAGACATTCTCCAGTGAGATTCGGTACTTTTCCTTCAGGCGAAGAATGTAATCCTGCAGGGTACCCTGGTTTATCGAGTCGCCGGACAGGTTAATGGCAAACACCCTGTCCGTACCCTGTATCGGATCGGCCGGATCATCCTCCGACATATACCGGAAAACCTCATCAATAACCCAGCGGTCGATCTGCGGCATCAGCCCGTAGCGCTCCGCCGCGGGAATAAAAGCACCGGGTGGAATAATATCGCCGTTATCCTCAATCATGCGCAGCAGGATCTCAACGTGCGTGCGGCTGTTATTCAGCATACCGACAATAGGCTGCTGGAATATCCGGAAACGTTTTTCCGTCAGCGCCCTGGAGATTCTCGCTGTCCAGTGCATCTGGCCGTGACGTTCACTGACGGCCGCATCGGAGGGCTCATAGACATGCACACGGTTTCGTCCGGAATCCTTGGCCGCGTAACAGGCAATATCCGCTGCACTCAGCACCTGTGACATCTCTGCATTATCCTCATTAATGCCGATAACACCGATACTGACGCCAATCTCGAAAGTCCTGTCGTTCCAGTTGAAACGATAGGCTTTTATTTTCTGCCGGATCTTGTCGGCAATAGCCACCGCCTGTTTCAGACCGCAGTTCTGCAGAATAACGCCAAACTCGTCACCGCCCAGTCGGGCGATAATATCGCCACTGCGCATGACCTCATGAAACAGCGGCGGCAACTGCTTGAGCAGTTCGTCTCCGGCAATATGACCGCAGGTATCGTTGACAATCTTGAAGTTATCCAGATCAAGGTACAGCAGCGCGTGCTGCTTGTTCTCCTCCCTGACATTAAGCAGTATTTCTTCCAGGTATTCCTCGAACTTGCGCCGGTTGTACAGACCGGTAAGCATGTCATGACTGGCCTGATAGGATAACTGCCGCGTCAGACGACGGGTATGGCTGACATCCTGCATAACGATAACCGCACCCATGAGACCGCCCTCTGCAGATTTCATCGGTGCAACCGAAGCTTCAATCGATACGGGGTCATTGCGCATGGTCAGCAGAGAGGAATGCTCCGGCAGCTGAATAATGTCACCACTTCTGAAGCACTGCGCAAGAATATCATCAATCTTCTCACCTGTATTTTCGTTAACAATCCTGAACACAGCATTAAATGGCCTGCCGATAACGTCTGTCTGCTCGGCAAGCAGCATTTTTTCCGTAGCGGGATTGATATAAAGGATGGTTTCATCCACATCGACGGTAATCACACAGTCAGTGATCGCATAAAGCGTTACCTCAGCGCGTTCCTTTTCATGACTGAGCGCTTTCTCCGAATCGGCAGCGCGCTTTAATGCAGCAAGCAGTTCATTCTTGTGCGCCAGTATCGAGTCGATAGCATTGTTGATAAACTTGCCGAGATAACCGAACTCATCCTGCCTGCTTTCATCAAAGCGGATATCCTCATTGCCACGGGAAAACTGTTCGGCGGTATGTACCATATTCTGAAAAGGGTCGGCGAGCATTTTCTGCAGAATCCATTGCAGCAGCATACCGAATATAAAAACGCCTATGCCAATCGATAACAGAAAGTTCTTGCGCAGCGATGACAGGGCAGCCCTGGAGCCCTGGCAGTAAAGTTCCATTCGTATGGTTTCAGGTTTTTCTGCATTGCGAGGGTAAAAACTCAGGTCTTTTATATACACGTCATCCTTGTCGCCTACAGTACCGATTGACAGGGTATAATCACCATCACGCAGTCGCAGCGCATGAAAGCCCGCCTTTTCCAGACGCTGATTGATAAGCGGGCGCAGTTTCTCTTCCATGCTGGCGAGCGAATCGCCCTCACTCTGGCTTTCAATGACTTCCTCAATCTCATAGGCAATCAGACTGGCGTCACGCTTGTTGTCCAGCGCCATTCTCGACTCTGTCTGTTGCAGGACAATCACCGCAAGAGCAAGACCGACAAATACCAGTCCCCAGAATACAAGGCCGGTAATCCGTGCCGGCAGCTTGACCTGAAGTTTCTGCTCGCCCTGTGCCATGGGGTTTATTTAAAGCCCAGCCATCGTATAAACAGCAATACCGGGCAGACACCACTGACGCTGGCGCCAAGAATGGCAAAACCCATAAACCAGGGGAAGAACCAGACCACTTCGATATTCTTTTCGTGCAACAGCAGGAGTGAGCCACCCAGCATAATGGCAACTGTAATGCGCCACATTCTGAAAGCATCGAATGCAAATCGGGGCGTTGAACTGAAAGTGGCAAGACCCGGTGGAACGGTCTTGTGCAGAAACTTCTGGGACAGTGTTGTTATACGAATATTGCTTGCGCCCTCGAACAGCAGCCACAGGCATAATGCATAGATAACGATATCAATCTCGAAATAGAGCGCTATCAGAATAATGGCGCCGACCAGAAACAGAAATATACGTTCACTCATAAGGCATCTCGGCAGTTTCAGTATGTATAAAACAGACAGTAGATAGCGCGATAAACGCGCTGTCGGACTCGTACGCGAACCTGATAAGCCCCTGTTTTCTTTAGTGGTATTATTTAAGGACAGTTAGAGCTATATATAGCAGATGAGGGGTAATAATGCAGCTGAAGCGTCGTTTTATCGATCCCTGTCGGCGCTGGCTCCGGCAAGAGAAACGGCGCAATCATGCACCAGTTTGGGTCCCTGGTAAATAAAACCGGTATAGATCTGGACAAGGCTGGCGCCAAGACGGATTTTTTCCCGGGCATCCTCTGCACTGAAAATACCGCCGACTGCAATGACCGGAAGTTGCCCGTCCAGCGCATCCAGCAGTTTTTCAAGAACCTGGTTCGAGGGGGCAAAAACAGGCCGCCCACTCAAACCGCCCTGTTCTGCCGCCAGTGCCTTGTTATGCAGATGGTCCGGGCGGCTGTTCGTGGTGTTGGTGGCGATAACCCCGTCAATGCCTGCCGCCAGTAAACGCTGTGCAATATCGGTGATTTCATCATCCGAAAGGTCAGGCGCGATTTTGACGACCAGCGGTACGTAACGATCAGAGGCTGCAGCCAGTTCGGCCTGTATCTCCTTCAATGCGGCCAGCAGGCTCGAAAGCCCCTCGCCGTGCTGCAGTTCACGCAGGCCCGGGGTATTGGGAGAAGAAATATTAATAGTGATGTAATCGGCCAGCGCATAGACCTTGCGCATACAGATGGCATAGTCATCGACCGCGTTTTCCAGCGGTGTCGCCTTGTTCTTGCCGATATTGATCCCCAGCACACAGTTGCGCCGGCTGCGGCGTACATTTTCAACCAGGGCATCAACGCCGGCATTATTAAAACCCATGCGATTGATAATCGCCTCGTCCTCGACCAGGCGAAACAATCGTGGTCTGTCATTGCCTGGCTGAGCCACGGGCGTTACCGTACCAACCTCGACAAAGCCGAAACCGCACTGCGCCAGCGCATCGATATGCCCGCCATTCTTGTCCAGCCCCGCCGCCAGTCCCACCGCATTGGGAAACACAATACCCATAACACGAACCGGCGCCTCAATCCGCGCAGGCACAAACAGGCGCAACAAACCCAGGCGCTCAAGCAGACTCAGGGCCTTCAGGGAAAGCTCATGCGCGCGCTCGGCGTCTAGCGTGAATAACAGTTTGCGGAGAAGTGAGTACATAGCGGGTGGTTTTGTGGTGTATTTTATCTTGGTGGGCGGAAGACGCAACTAGAATAGTGAATAGTGAATAGTGAATAGTGAATAGTGAATAGTGAATAGTGAATAGTGAATAGTGAATAGTGAATTTTAAAATATATAAACAGGAGAAACGAAGTTTCTCCCGCTTTTTAACTATTCACTATTCGTTATTCACTATTCACTGCGCCGCAGGCGCCAGATGTTGCACTATCAACTGCAAACTGCGGTTACCGCGAAATTCATTGACGTCCAGGCGGTAAACCACGCGAACCTGGTCCGTACCGGCCGGCAGGTCTTCGTCGGTTTTATTAAAGGCAATGGCTGAAAACCGGCGACCCGAACCGTTTTTCTCCAGCTCCATCTTCAGATGTTTTTCGCCGACGATTCGCCAGCTGCTTAAAGTAAAAACATCATCGAACACCGGTTCGGGAAACAGCTGACCCCAGGGGCTGGCGTACCTTATCACTTCCGTGGTTTCGATATTCATACAGTCTTCATCGACCGGGCCATCGGTTTCGCAGATATTCTGCAGGTCTTCCGGACGTAACACGGCACTGACCTGCTCACCGAATATGCGCTGAAAGTCGGCCAGGTTCTCCGCGCGAATGCTCAGGCCCGCAGCCATGGCATGGCCGCCGAATTTCTCGATCAGGCCGGGCTGATATTTGTCGACCCTGTCCAGCGCATCACGCAGGTGCAGGCCGCTGATGGAGCGCCCCGATCCCTTCAGTTCACCATCTCCCGCATCGGCAAAGGCGATTACCGGCCTGTGGAATTTTTCCTTCAGGCGCGAGGCCAGCAGGCCGACCACGCCCTGGTGCCACTGCTCATCGTATAGCGCCAGTGCATCGGGCAGGTCTTCACTGGCTTCGAGCTGCGCCATCTGTTTGTTGAGCAGCACAAATGCCTGCTCCAGCATTTCACCTTCGATCTTGCGACGCTGACGGTTCATCTGGTCGAGCTCACCGGCATATTGCAGCGCCTGTGCGTAATCATTGCTCAACAGGCATTCGATGCCCAGCGACATATCATCCAGACGACCGGCCGCATTCAGCCGTGGCCCGACAATAAAACCGAAATCCATGGAACTGCACTGCGCCACCGACTTGCCCGCCACTTCCAGCAGTGCGTGGATACCGGCACAACCCCGGTTCTGCCGGATACGCTGCAGGCCGGCATTGACCAGGATACGGTTATTGTCATCCAGTGGCACCACATCGGCCACCGTGCCCAGCGCGACAAGGTCGAGCACAAAGGCCATATTCGGCTCGGGTTTGCTGTCGTCAAACCATTCTCGTTCACGCAGTTGCGCACGCACCGCCAGCATCAGATAAAAGGCCACGCCAACACCGGCGGTATTTTTTGCCGGAAATTCGCAGCCCGGTTGATTGGGATTGATAATAGCCGCAGCCTCGGGCAGAGTATCGCCGGCAAGATGATGATCGGTTACGACCACCGGGATACCCCGTTCACTGGCGCGCGCCACCCCGCTGATACTGGAAATACCATTATCCACGGTAATGATCAGATCCGGCGAAGACTGCGCCGCAACATCCACAATCTGTGGACTGAGGCCATAGCCGAAGTCGAAACGATTGGGCACCAGGTAATCGATATTGGTCAGGCCAAAGGCATTCAGGCAGCGGATCATCAGGGCGCAGGATGTTGCACCGTCTGCATCGAAGTCACCGACAATAAGAATTTTTTTCTGCTGCGTAATATAGTCCGCTACCAGCGAGGCGGCCCTGTCTATATCCTTGAGCGAAGAATAATCCTGCAGATTCGCCAGCTGATAGTCCACCTGCTTCAGCGAAGTCACCCCGCGGTTGGCATAGACCTGTTTAAGCAGCGGATGCAGGTTACTGCCGGCCAGCTCCTCACTCAACTCCCCTTTTCGTCGAGTGATCAGCATTACGGCACCTGTATTATTTCCGGGTTTTGGATGCTGTTCGCGGAATAAATTCCGCTCTCACAACTTATTCCCCTCTTATAGGAGCGGAATTTATTCCGCGAACATCCAGCAGCCTGTATTGAACATATATTCATTGAATTGTTCACTATTCGTTATTCACTATTCACTGCGCCGAAGGCGCTCAAATGTTCCTCGACACGCCCGCGCCGCCAGAATCGGTATCTTTCCCTTCCATCAAATCTGTAGCAACGTCCGTTACAGGGATACAGCATGATATCAGACCGGTTTTTTGAAGCCTGTGCCAGCAAGGGATAGAACCATTCATCAAGAAGAAGATCAAGCGCCTGCAACCATAGACTAATATCCGTATAATTTGCACAATGTTCCAGTGCAGACAGGTGCAGAACATGCTGGCCGGCAGCTTCCTGCTGTGATAACTGCGCCATATAGGCGGAAGCGATATCCGGCAGCGCCACACTGTCTGCGCCGGTATGCATAGCTATACCCTGCAACAGCCTGTCATTGCTACAGACCGTTGCTATATCGGCATTGGTGGCCGGAGGCAAGCTGCCAGAGCCATGAAACCACAGACTATTGACCGGGACCTGCCCCCTGCTTTCCCTCTGCGCATTGAGTGGATGAGAAAACAGCAGCATCTGCGACTCATTGAGTATCTGTTTCCAGCGCGTAGCGTCCTCCCCCTGCGGTAACAGCAGATTGATATTACGTGCAACCGCATAACTCAGCGGTGTGGTCGTCAGTGAGACCGCTTGCTTGCTCTCTACAAACCAGTGCCTGTGATCGCTGTAAAAGAAACGCAGGCTGTCTTCTGCAAAATGTTTATTGAGTATCTCGCAAAAGGCGCTCGCTTCATCTTCGGATAATTCAAAATCATTACTGGATGTCAGTACGGCGTGATCGATATCGGCGCGCAGATAAACCGGGTCGGCATGCAGATAATAATAACCAGGGCGAATATCCTGCGTTCCCAGAAGCGTAAACCGGGCAGAAGGAAATTCGCCGCTTATACCCAGAGAAAAAACGGTATTCAGTACACTGTAGAAGTCTTTACCGGAAGGCGCACAGACAGCCCGCGCCAGGGTATTAACCCAGCGCTGAAGTTGCGGTTGTTTACGTGTTGAAGGTATTTCGGCCAGTGGCCCGCAAAGACCGGGAACAATGACATGCAGTTCCTGTTTTTTGCTCATGCGACAAAAGCCTATGCGGATAACTGTCGGCGATATTCAAACAGACAGACGGCCGTGGCCACCGAGATATTCAGGCTTTCCACACTGCCGGTCATGGGAATGGCAATCAGCTCATCGCAGGCTTCACGCGTCAGGCGGCGCATGCCCTTGCCTTCCGAGCCCATAACCAGAGCCATGCGATTACCGGCACGGCTTTCATACAGGCTCCGGTCGGCATCACCCGAAGTGCCCACCACCCAGACATTGGCATCCCTGATTTTATCCAGTGCACGCGCCAGGTTGGAAACCATTATATAGGGCACGGTTTCGGCCGCGCCGCTGGCGACATTGCGAATCACCGCGTTCAATGCCGGACTGCGGTTTTTGGACACGATAACGGCGTCTACTCCGGCGGCATCGGCGGTACGCAGACAGGCGCCGATATTGTGCGGGTCCTGCACCTCGTCGAGCACCAGCAGCAGAAGGTTTTCTTTCTGCAGAATATCCTCCAGCGAAACCGGGGTCGATTTGTCCCGGCGGATTTCGGCGACCACACCCTGGTGACGCGCCTTCGGGCATTTTTCCCTGAGCCTGTCATTACTGATTGCCTGCAGGGAAACACCGTTGTTTTTCGCCAGCGAAAGAATGGTCTGTACGCGCTTGTCATTACGCCCCTGTTGCACGAACAGCTGCAGGATATTCTGCGGCTGCTTGCGCAGGGCGGCTTCGACAGCGTGGATGCCGTAGATGATATCGGTCGGCTGTTTTGCCATGTTAAGTGCTTACCTGAGAATTTTATTTTTTTTGCCGCAAAGAACGCAAAAGGCGCAAGTGTTTCTTCACTGCGAGACCGTAGTTACCGTAGGCCGGCATAAGGAACGTTGCCGGCGTTATATCAGTCATTTGCCGGCAACGCTATTGCTTATGCCGGCCTACGGCCAGCATGCACAATAACCTCAGATTATTTTGCGCCTTTTGCGTTCTTTGCGGCAAAAGCTTTTCTTATTCGACTAATTCAAAGTCAATCTTGCGCTCATCCATGTCCACATTCGCGATCTTTATCCTGAGCTTGTCACCCAGGCCAAAGGTCATGCCGCGGTTTTCACCGACAAGCTGGTGGGTTTTGGAATCGAACACGTAGTAGTCCTTGGGCAGGGTTGTAATATGCACCAGACCCTCAACATAAAAATCATCGATTTCAACGAACAGGCCGAAACCGACCACGCCCGTAATATGCGCATCGAAGCTCTGGCCGATCTTGTCGACGATATATTCACACTTCAGGGCGAACTCGGCATCACGGGTCGCCTCATTGGCGCGGCGCTCGTTATTGGAACAGTGTTCACCCATCAGCACCATGCGGTCCTGGGCGTACATGTAATCGGCGTTTTTCTTCCTGCGTACGATATGCTTGATAGCACGGTGCACCAGCAGGTCGGGATAACGACGGATCGGTGAGGTAAAGTGTGTGTAGTGCGTCAGCGCCAGGCCGAAGTGGCCGTCGTTTTCCGCCTTGTAGATCGCCTGTTTCATGGAGCGCAGCATCAGGGTCTGGATAACGTGGAAATCATCGCGTCCCCTGATCTGCTCACTGAGCTCGGCATAGTCACGCGAGCTGATCTTTCTGTCCGGCGCGCCCAGTTTCAGGCCGAGATCACCGAGGAAGCCACGCAGGTCCTCGATCTTGTCTTCGGACGGATCTTCATGCACGCGGTACAGGCAGGGCAGCTTGCTCTTGGCAATAAACTTCGCGGCGCTGACATTGGCGGAAATCATGCACTCTTCGATAATCTTGTGTGCTTCGTTGCGCTCGGACGGGCGAATGTTTTTGATGCGCTGATCGTCGGTAAACTCGATAATGGTTTCGGTGGTATCAAACTCGATGGTGCCGCGCTTGCGGCGCGCTTCTTCCAGTACCTTGAACATGGCATACAGATCGCTGATCTGGCCGAAGACCGGCTGGAATTTCGGATCGGTAAAGGCACCGTTTTCCAGTGCTTCGGCCACCATGTTATAGGTCAGGCGCGCGTGCGAGCGCATGACGCCTTCATGGAACTGGTAACTGTCGATTTCGCCTTCCTTATTCACCTGCATTTCACAGACCATGCACAGACGGTCAACCTCGGGGTTGATCGAACACAGGCCGTTGGACAGGGCCTCGGGCAGCATCGGCACCACGCGACCAGGGAAATAGACCGAGGTGGCGCGCTCATAGGCTTCCCTGTCCAGCGGTGAATCCAGGTCGACATAGTGCGCCACATCGGCAATGGCGACGATCAGCTTCCAGCCGTTGTCATTGGGTTCACAGTAGACCGCGTCATCGAAGTCGCGCGCATCTTCACCGTCAATGGTCACCAGCGGCAGTGAGCGCAGGTCATGCCTGCCCTGCTTGTCATTGTCCTTCACCGTGTCACCGAACTTCTCGGTATCGGCCATGACCTCTTCGGGAAACTCGTATGGCAGGCCGTGGTTATGGATGGCCATTTCGATTTCCATGCCCGGCCCCATGTGCTCACCGATCACTTCCAGTACCCGGCCGACGGCCTGGCGGCGCTTGGTCGGATAGCTGGTAATCTCGATCTTGACGATCTGCCCGGGTTGGGCATCGCCGAACTTGTCGGCGGGAATCAGAATATTATCGGTCAGGCGCTTGTTGTCCGGCACGATATAGGCAATGCCCTCATCCTCGAACAGGCGTCCCACCAGGGTGGTATTGCCGCGTTCAATAACGCTGATGACCGCACCCTCGCGACGGCCGCGACGGTCGACGCCGGTCACCGCGGCGACAACACGGTCACCGTGCATGACGCCACGCATCTGCTTGGCGCTCAGAAACAGGTCGTCACCGCCCTCATCCGGCACCAGAAAGCCGAAACCGTCGGCATGGGCGATGACATGACCACGCACCAGCTGCTTCTCGTCTACTGCCAGGTAACCACCACGGCGGTTCTGGATCAACTGGCCATCGCGCACCATGGCGCCCAGACGACGACTGACACCCTCTTCCTGGTCCTCGCGCACATCCAGCGCCTCGAACACCTGCTCCAGGGTCATGGTACCGTTTTCGGTTATTACCTCCAGCAGCAGGGCGCGGCTGGGCACCGGGTTTTCATAGCGGCGTGCTTCCAGCTGGGCTTCCGGATCGACCAGCTTTTTGTTGCTCTTGTTGCTACTCTGGCGTCGCCCCTTGTTTCCGGCCTTTGCCTCGCCTTTACCACCTGACTTACCCGCATCACGGCCGGGCTTTTTACCGCCTGACCTGCGGTTCTGCGGCTTTTCGCCACTCTGCTTCCTGCCCTCGGAACCACGACGACTGCTTTTCTTTCTGGAATCACCGCCCTGGCTGCTGCTCTTGCTGCTATTCTGGCCGCCTTCCTCACGGCGTTTCTGCGAAGCGCGACGACGCGCATTGCGTGATTTCTTTTTTGCCGGCCGCTCACCAGACTCACGGGTCTGTTTTGACGCTGCATCAGCACTGCCCGGCACTTCTTCGCCCAGGGTTTTCAGCAGGCTTTCAACCAGCTTTCTCTTGATCTTCTTTAACATAAAAAAATAACAGGCCTCCAGGCCCTAAAAACAATTATAAAAACAGCGCCAACTTTTTAACTCAACTATTTTACAACAGGAATTGACAATGAGGTGGCAAGCTTGTAAAGTTCGCCGCTTGAAATTTCTGCACTTGCCGAGGTGGCGGAATTGGTAGACGCGCTAGCTTCAGGTGCTAGTGGGGGTAACCCCGTGGAGGTTCAAGTCCTCTTCTCGGCACCAAAAACCGAAGCTTATCATAGATAGGTTTCAACAACAAAAGGCCCTGTCTCATACAGGGCCTTTTTTGTGTCCACGGGTTTCTCTGATATGTCGATTGCTCACCGGTACCCCCTCCCGTTCCGGGTCGTGGATGCCTGGTGACCACGTCCTCTTAAGGCACTGGTAGGGCTGGCAGCGGTTTCCGGCAAACCAGCAAGCTTAATCAGTTGAGCGGTGAAAGATTTCAATTCCCACCCGGTCAATATGATCGACCAGATTCCTGTTCTTCAGATCGTGATAATTCTGTAAATCGATCTGATAAGGTATATCAGAGTCATCAAGGTCAAGTAAGACCGCTGCAATAATATCGCGGTTTATTTGCTCTCCATAGGCGACAAGATCAATATCGCTACGCTCATTGTAAGTGCCTTTGGCGCGTGAACCGTATAACTTTACCCTCTCGATTTCAGGGTATTGCTGAAAGACCTTACGTAACATTTCCAGCTGATACTCTGTCAAACCCGTGTTCTGCATGGAGATGTTACGTGTTGATTTCAGCCAGCAGCTGCATATACAAATCATTCAATATGGGCAGGTACAGATCATCAATTCGCTCGATAACCGCCTCAAATTTTGCGAAATCATATGTATGACTCATTAGATTTCGGTCACCAATCATCTTTAGCCAGGGTTCGGCATCGGCGATGTATTTACTGGCATAGGCCTGCCTGACAACACTTTTGGGTGAGATTTTATCCAGGCTGATCCCGTCGTACTCCATCCTGTCTTTCAGAACGTTCCACGCCAGCTCAAAGGTATATTCAAAGCGCTGGATAATGCCCTCCTTTTCCAGCTGGCTCATATTATCGCGATCGCTTTCCATTGCCTCGCGTAATAGCAGCAATGCGCGCTTGAAATTATCAAAACGCTGCTTCCATCGAATATCCTGCTCACTCATAATGCCGCCTCTTGTTGATTAGTCGTACATTTTCCCTGTAGTTTAGCCCTTTCTGACACCAGTCATTCTAGCCAGTCGCCGGCGTGTTCTGAGTCCGTGTTATAACGATACCTGACCCATGCTGACTATAAAAGACTGTCAATCACCGCATTCCAGCTTGCGCTTGGTCGCATCACCTGTGAAGTGGTGGCTTTGTCGGGGTGGTAATAACCACCGATATCAACGGCCTTGCCCTGCACTTCTATCAACTCGCGGTTAATCGTTTCTTCCTGGCTGCTTAATGCTTCGGCAACCGGGGTGAACTGCGCCTTGAGCTCGGCATCATCATCCTGTGCGGCCAGTGCCTGTGCCCAGTACAGCGAGAGGTAGTAATGGCTGCCGCGGGTGTCGAGTTCGCCGGCCTTGCGTGAAGGTGATTTGTTATTGTTGAGGAAATCACTGTTGGCCCTGTTCAGGGCTTCGGCCAGGGTGGCGATTTTCTTATTACCTGTTTTCTGCGCCATGTCTTCCAGGGAAACGGCCAGGGCGAGGAACTCACCGAGCGAATCCCAGCGCAGGTGGTTTTCCTGCAGCAGCTGCTGCACGTGCTTGGGCGCGGAGCCACCGGCGCCGGTTTCGAACAGGCCGCCACCGGCCAGCAGCGGTACGATGGACAGCATCTTGGCGCTGGTGCCCAGTTCCAGGATGGGGAACAGGTCGGTGAGGTAGTCACGCAGCACATTACCGGTGACCGAGATGGTGTCCTCGCCGGCCTTTACCCGCTCGAGCGTGGCGTTGATGGCGTCCACCGGCGCCATAATACGAATATCGAGTCCTTCGGTATCGTGCTCGGGCAGACAGGCCTCGACCTTTTTAATCAGGTTGGCATCGTGGGCGCGCTTGCTGTCCAGCCAGAAGATGGCCGGCTGGCCGGTAATGCGGGCGCGATTGACGGCCAGCTTGACCCAGTCGCGAATCGGCAGGTCTTTGCTCTGGCACATACGCCAGATATCGCCCTGCTCG
>DRLE01000177.1 GCA_011051475.1 Gammaproteobacteria bacterium | reverse complement strand
TGGCTAACCTGATGACCCTGTGGGCGGAAGGTTTTAAAAGGGTTTATCCCAACGTCAATATCCAGATCCAGGCGGCGGGTTCTTCAACCGCGCCGCCGGCACTGACCGAAGCGACATCCAACCTCGGGCCGATGAGCCGCAAGATGAAGTCAAAGGAAATGGCTGCATTCGAAGACCGCTATGGCTACAAGCCTACCGCCATTCCCGTGGCCATCGATGCGCTGGCGGTTTACGTCAACAAGGACAACCCGATCAAGGGCATGACCATTCCACAGGTTGATGCCGTATTCTCCTCTACCCGCAAGTGCGGCTATGACAGGGACATCAGCAAATGGGGCGACCTGGGTCTGGGCGGCGCCTGGAAAAACCGTGACATTCAGATTTACGGTCGTAACTCGGTTTCCGGCACCTATGGCTACTTCAAGAAAAAAGCCCTGTGCAAAGGCGATTACAAGAATGGTGTTAACGAACAGCCGGGTTCGGCTTCCGTGGTACAGTCGGTCAGTACGTCGCTGAACGGTATTGGTTATTCCGGTATCGGTTACAAGACCTCCGGCGTACGCGCCGTACCCCTGGCCAAAAAAGCCGGCAAGCCGTTTGTTGAAGCAACACCGGATAATGCGGTAAAAGGCACTTACCCGCTGTCACGTTTCCTGTATATCTATGTTAACAAGCAGCCCAACAAGCCGCTGGCGCCGCTGGAAAAAGAGTTCCTGAAGATGGTTCTGTCACAGAGTGGCCAGAAGATCGTCATCAAGGACGGCTATATTCCACTGCCTGCCAAGGTGGTTGCCAAATATCGCAAGATGCTGGAAGAATAAAAAACTCTATTCACCACAGAGGACACGGAGGTCACAGAGTTTTTAATTGTTATTACGAACGCAGCGAAGCAATCTCGACACATTTATATGAGTTGAGGTTGCTTCGCTGCGTTCGTGGTGAAGGTTTTTAACAAAAAACCAAAGCTTTTCTCTGTGGCCCCCGTGTCCTCTGTGGTGAAAAGTTTTTAAATAGCTACAACCGGCAGTCAGGTCTTTTGCCACTGGCCCGCGCCTGCTGGTAAAGCGCATCGGCTTTTGGCATACGTTCACGCAACTGCCGGATACGGGTTTCACCGGAAGGGTGGGTGGACAGGAACTCGGGAGGCGACAGGCCGGCGCTGGCCATGTTCTGCCACAGGCTTATGCTTTCCTCCGGTTTAAAGCCGGATTTTGCCATAAGCTCCAGGCCGATCAGGTCCGCCTCGGATTCGTGGGTGCGGCTGAACGGCAGGATAATGCCGTACTGTACACCCAGGCCCAGGCCGGCGAGGATCAGCTGCGTATTGCTGTTCTGTTCCTGGCCCAGCAGCGCTGCGGCAGCGGCCATCCCGGCCTGGGCCGCCATCTGCTCGGATACCCTTTCATTGCCATGGCCGGCAATCACATGGGCGATTTCATGGCCCATAACGGCCGCCAGCTGGTCCTGGTTTTTTGCATATTTCAGCAGGCCGGTGTAAACGCCGATCTTGTAGCCGGGCAGGGCAAAGGCATTGGCCTGGTCATCCTCGAAAACCACCACTTCCCAGGCATCGGGATTGGGCTGCTGTTTTACCTGCGGAATAATATTGCGGGCAACGCATTCAACATAGGCCTGGATACTTTTATCCCTGGTAATGGGGGTTTCCTGCTTGATCTCTGCAAAACTCTGTATACCCATGCTGTCGATCTGGGCCTCGGGCAGCAGTTTGAGCTGCTTGCGTCCTTCGGGCGAGGTGGTACAGGCGATCAGCAGCAGGGCTGACAGCAGTGCGCTCAGAAAGAGGGCGAGTGTTCTTTTCAGGGGCAGATTCATGATTTATTGAAAGTGGTTGATAATGTCGACAATGGTATCAGCATCCTGGCGTACAAGAAAATGTCCGGTGGGTGTATAGGTAACAGATGAACGTCCGCGCAGGGCCGGAACATTGTTCATGTCCTGGCTGAAACCGGGCACATAGTAGTCGCCGGGTATGCCGTTTGGCCTGATGCGGATAACGGAGGCGTATTGTATGTCGGGGTGCGGCTGTACATTCAGCCAGTAAAGCAGGTTGCCGGGGCGCGGGTAGCGAAGGTCGTACATCAGCGCGCGCGAGCGTTTCAGCGCGGTATAGTCGCTGCCACCGACAAAGCTTTTGACCATATTGAACGGCCCGTGGTTGGCGGTAATGCTCAGCGCCTGATCGGCACGCGAGGTGCCGACATGCGGTGCGGCTATAGTGACAAGTGCGCGGATATTCTGTAACCGGTGGCGGATCAGTGCCATGCGCGCAACCAGACCGCCGGCCGAGTGGCCGACCAGTATAATTTTTTCTTCAGGATGGCGTGCCCGGATAATATCGATAATGTCTTTCAGCACATCAGCCTGCACGGCGACCGGCCGGGTCGAGGGCAGGGTGGCGACATAAACCAGGTTTTTTGCATTGCCGTAATCGGTGATAAACAGCACCGGGCCTGCAGGGCTGCCGCGAAACATGCCGGCGCGCGCCCAGCCGCGGCGCTGCAGTTCATCATTCACGCCGGAGACCTCCCAGGAATCGGCATCACCCAGGTAGCCATGCACCAGCAGCATAATGTCCGCCTGGGCGGGCAGGCTGAACAGGGTGCAGAGTAACAACAGGGTGTGGATGATTTTTTTCATGGTTTGTGAGTTTAGCGGGTTTTTGTTTTTAACCACAGAGGTCACAGAGGTACACAGAGAAAAAACGTTTGCTGTTTTGTAGGAAAGGAGCTTATTTCGCTCCCGCAAGTGCAGGCGTCATAACCATAAAAATAATAAAAAGCTTTTCCTCTGTGTACCTCTGTGACCTCTGTGGTTAAAAAAACTATCAATATACTAACCAGACCCCACCTATTCTATAATGCCCGGCATTAGAAAAAAACGACAGGAAGGCAGGTGTGAGTACGCTGGTAAAAATAAGACAGCATCAGCAGG
>DRLE01000176.1 GCA_011051475.1 Gammaproteobacteria bacterium | reverse complement strand
GAACTGCAGCAGCTCAAACGGGTTGAGTCGATTTCGCAAAACGGCTTTTCCGAAGTTACCGTTGTTATCAAGGACAAGTACAAGAAACCGGACTTCCCCAATATCTGGGACGAGCTGCGACGCAAGGTCCATGATGTCCAGTCCACCCTGCCGCCCGGCGCCAAACCCTCGGTGGTCTATGATGACTTCGGTGATGTTTACGGCCTGTTCTACGCCCTCACCGGCGAGCATTACAGCTACCGTGAACTCAAGGACTATGCCGATCTGCTCAAGGAGCAGCTGCTGCTGGTACCGGGCGTACGCAAGATCAGTATCGACGGCGCACAGAAAGAAGTCGCCTATATTGAAATCTCGCGCGCCCGCTTCTCGGAGCTGGGCATATCCAATATCGAGTTCAACCGGGTTCTGAAATCGCAAAACCTGGTTTCCGATTCCGGCAATGTGCGCATTGGCGATGAATACGTGCGCATCAATCCCACCGGCCAGCTCAAAACCGTACAGGAAATCGGCGACCTGCTGGTACGCGGCAAGAACGACACCCTGGTTCGTATCAGCGACTTTGCCAACGTGCGCCGCGCCTATGAAGAAGTACCAGACAAGTATGATTTCTACAATGGCAGGAAGGCCCTGACCATCGGTATCTCCATGCAGCCCGGGGAGAACGTGGTTGCTGTCGGTGAGCGGATTGACCGCCGGCTGCAGGAACTGCAGTCGGTCACCCCGGTCGGTATGCAGCTTGATGCTATCTATGACCAGCCCAACATTGTCGATGCATCGGTTTCCGGTTTTATTCTCAATGTGGTCGAGGCGCTGCTTATTGTTATCGTCGTGCTGCTGTTTTTTATGGGCCTGCGCACCGGCCTGATTATCGGCGCGATTCTGCTGATTACGGTTTCCGCCACGATCTGGTTTATGAATCTTTACGGCATCGATCTGCAGCGCATTTCACTGGGCGCGCTGATTATCGCCCTGGGCATGCTGGTGGATAATGCTATCGTGGTCGCCGAAGGCATGCTGGTGCGCATCAAGCGCGGCGAGGACGGCATCAAGGCTGCCCGCGAGGTCGTTGCATCGACCATGTGGCCACTGCTCGGTGGCACCATTGTCGGCATTGTTGCCTTTGCCGCCATCGGTCTGTCCGAGGACGGCACCGGCGAGTTTGCCAACTCGCTGTTCTGGGTCATCCTGATTTCCCTGCTGCTGTCCTGGTTTACCGCGGTCACCATGACGCCCCTGCTGTGCGTACAGTTTCTCAAACCCGATGCCCCGGGCAGTGCGCAGGCCGACCCTTATGGTGGCATTGTTTTCAGACGCTACCGCGCCCTGCTTGCTGCCGCCATCAACCATCGCTGGCTGACCACAGCCCTTATCCTTATCCTGTTTTCCGCCTCGGTATTCGGTTTCGGCTACGTCAAGCGCAGCTTTTTCCCCGATTCAAACACGCCGATGTTTTTCTTTGATCTGTGGAACGTCGAGGGCACGGATATCCGCAAGACCCGTGATGACCTGCTGCAGATCGACAGCTGGCTGCGCAAACGCGACGACGTTGTCAGCACCGCGGGCTTTGTCGGCGCCGGTGCAACCCGTTTCACCCTGGTCTACAACCCGGAGTCACCCAGCAGCGCCTATGGCCAGCTCATCATTACCACGAAAAGCCTGGAGGATATCCCCCGCATCGAGGAGGCGCTGCTGGCCTATACCGCCACGCATTTCCCCGATTCCGAGCCGAAGACAAAACGCCTGCGCATCGGTCCCGGGCGTGATGCCAAGATCGAGGCGCGCCTCAGCGGTCCGGACCCCGTGGTACTGCGCCGGCTTTCACAGCAGGTGCAAAAAATCATGGCTGATGATGGCGGCGCCATCAATATCCGCGATGACTGGCGTCAGCCGGTCAAGGTCATTTCCCCGATCTATAATGAAAAAGCCGCACGGCCGCTTGGCATTACCCGCGAAGACCTGAGCAATGCACTGCTTACCGCCTTTGACGGCCAGCAGGTCGGCCTGTTCAAGGACGGTATCCGCCTGCTGCCGATTATTATTCTGCCCCCTCCTGCCGAACGCCAGGACGTCGCCAGTATCCGTGACATACCGGTATACAGCCCGATTCTTCAGCAAAGGGTGCCCGTTGGCCAGGTGGTATCGGATTTCCGCCTGCAATGGTCCGATGCCAAAATCCGCAAGCGCAACCGCATCTATACCATCACGCCTTCCTGCGACCCGGCCCAGGGCCTGGCCACAAGCCTGCTGACCCGTATCAAACCCGAAATAGAAGCCGTGGCGCTGCCGCCGGGTTACCGGCTTGAATGGGGCGGCGAATACGAGGATTCTCGCGATGCCAATGCGGCCATTGCCCGGTCCCTGCCCGCCGGCTTCCTGACCATGATCGTTATCGTTATTATCCTTTTCGGCAAGGTGCGTCAGCCGCTGATTATCTGGCTGACGGTGCCGCTGGCCATTATCGGCATAACCGCCGGCCTGCTCAGCATGAATGTCTCCTTCGGCTTTATGGCCCTGCTCGGCGCCCTGAGCCTGGTCGGTCTGCTGATCAAGAACGCAATTGTCCTGATTGAGGAAATCGACCTGCAGATCGCCAGCGGCAAGCCATCGTTTCAGGCCATACTGGACTCGGCGGTATCCCGCCTGCGCCCGGTACTGATGGCCGCCAGCACAACCATTCTCGGTATGGCGCCGCTGCTGAGCGATGTATTCTTTTTGGATATGGCGGTCGTCATCATGTTTGGTTTAGGCTTTGCCTCATTACTGACACTTATTGTCGTGCCGGTGCTTTATGCAATATTTTTTCAAATTAAAGAAGAACCCATAACAGGAAACCTGAAATGACAACATTGACACGTATATTACTGGCGAGCTTTTTGCTCACCACTTTCGCCCTTTCGGGCTGTGCGACCCTGACCAGTGACATTACCGTAGAAACGGAAACCTACCCGGACGTAGACTTCAGCCGGTACAAAACCTACGCCTGGCTGGGCGGGGGAGAGATTGTTTATGACCCCATCGGTCAGTGGGAGCAGCCAACACTGGACACGGATGAAGAAGTCCGCTTTCTGGTTAACCGTGAACTGCGCAAGCATGGCCTGACTCCGGTCACCCAAAACCCTGACCTGTTCATTGCCTATGCTGCCGGCGTCGATATGACCGCTCTGGAACTGAAGGAAAATCCGGAAACCAGAAGACACGCCCTGACAAATGTGCCAAAAGCCGCCCTGCTGGTGGCCATGGTTGATGCGCGTAGCGGTTATCTGGTCTGGCTGGGCTATGCCACCGGCAATGTGCAGAAACAGCAGTCGATTGACAATATCCGCAAGCGCATCGATTATGCCGTCACCCAGATATTCCGTTCTTTTGACACAAGTCCGCCGGCAAAAGAAGAAACGGAGGAAGACTCAAAGGAATAGCCGCCCGGGGAACAGCCGCCCGGCGCGCTTCACCAGGGGGTGAAGCCGGACATTACTTGCGCCACCAGACCTCGCCGTCGCCAAGCTCACCCGTTCTGTCGGCGGCCCGTCGCGGCAGGCCGGTTCGACAGTCATAACTGAGCAGCCGCAGGCGTTCCGGGTTGCGCCGGTCCTGTCCGCTACGCCTGTCCTGCCACTGCTTGCGGCGTTCAACACCACGAAGTTCAGCGTGTTCACCCTGTCCTGAATATTGGCTCTGGCTGTCGGGCAGATCTTTTTTCGACATATCGCCTCCTCCCCTCCCTGAAACCAGCTATAAGTCAGCGCCTTTCGCCTTGCGAAGTCAAGAAAAAGGCGATTGAAGTTTTTTATACTTCAATCGCCTGCTGGCATCCCTTGCAAAAGCCAAACCATCTGCGAAATAAACCGCCGATGACAGAAATCCGTGTTGCCTAATGCTGTACTTCTTTCTGCTCTACACTTTCAAGGCGGTCGTTCAGAATCATATAGTCGCCACCCGTCTGAAAACGCACCACGGAAAAACCGTGCTCGCTGACTCGCTTGACTTCAACGATCTGGCCAGTGCTGGCAATTTTGGCACGAGCGCCTTCTTGTAAATGTTTGTTATCCATTTTCTCCCCCTTTTTTTATTATCGTTATTATTGTCAGGTATAGTTATAGCACACTTCTGATAAAATTTTTACAAAAATGTTATAACTTTATGAAATTTATCACTTAACCTGCTTTAATGTCGATAACCAGTGGGTTTTCTGCGTCGATTTCCCCAAACGGACGCTGTGACCCACCTCATTTTCATACCAGCTTTTATGCGACAGGTTCGGTTCCACTTCATAGCCCCACCAGGTACCATCCGCATCCTGCGCAATCCAGCAAACCCAGTCAGGGATGTTAAAATCCGGTCTGTCTGTCATAAGTTCATCATAAACAAGTTGCATAAGAATGGGAAGATACCGACCACCGCCGCCCGTCGGCTCGAAATACATTACCGCCGAAGGTCACAGGCGCCTGAGCGAAGAACATGACTACCTGTGGAAAAAGAAACGCCCGGAAGTCACTCGCATACTCGCCGCAGCGGCGGCCGAGGGTGACCGCTCGGAAAACGCGGAATACATCTACCGCAAGAAGGAGCTGCGTGAAATCGACTCGCGCCTGCGCTTTCTGCGCAAGCGTCTGGACAATATGGTGGTGGTCGACCGCACACCAACGGATACCGGCAAGGTATATTTCGGCGCCTGGGTAACCCTGGAAAACGAGGCCGGTGACGAGGTGACCTACCGCGTGGTCGGTCCGGACGAGATCGACCCGAAACGCGGTTATATCAGCATGGACTCTCCCATGGGCAAGGCACTTCTGGGCAAGTCCCTGGATGATGAGTTCAGTCTCAGCATTGACACCGGTGAAGGTCGCAACCGGCAACTGTACATTATTAATGAAATACGCTACCAGTATGATGAAAACTGACTTTAAAGCGGAACACTAACCACAAAAAAAGCCCTCGTATTGAGGGCTTTTTATCTGACCGGCTCCGCTTACTGCTGTGGCGCCTGCTGCTGTTGTTGCGGCATAGGACCACGCGGTGGTGGCGGGCGGTAACCCGGCGGCGGACCGTAGGGGCGCGGACCACGGTAGTAACCCGGCGGCGGACCATAAGGACGCGGACCGGCATTCTGGTTTGGATTGCCCTGGTTTGCATTACCCTGGGGTGCGGGAGCAGCCTGTCGTGGCGGCGGTGCATAACCCGGTGGTGGTGGCGGAGGCGCATACCCTGGAGGCGGACCATAAGGACGAGGACCACCGTAATAGCCTGGAGGCGGGCCGTATGGACCAGGGCCGAAACCATAGCCAGGGCCATAATAATCGTCATCATCAAAAGCATCTTCCATTTCTTCCATCCAGTAACGAGGGTCCCACTCGTCATAAGGATTACAGCCTGGAATCTTCCCGTACGGACCCCAGCATTCCCAGTCATTGTCATCATCAAAGAACCAGGATGCCTGAGCACCGGAGGCTGACAGCAAGAGAAGCATTGCCGCAGCTGATCGTAGGATTATTTTCATCATTTTCTCCGTCATCATTTTTGGAATTTAAACGCAATCTATTCTATGTCAGCAAAACGACCTTAGCAATGACATAAATCAAGCGCGCCTGTTTATTAGTATATACCGAAACACTGATTAAAGTGAAACCTGACAGAGATATCTTATACTCTGTTATCTCCCCGCTTTTACACCGGGCCGCCACCTTCTTTAACGCAAGAGCAACACCGCTATGACGGACACGGACAGCAAACAGCGCCTTACCAGCGCCATGAGTGAAATCAGCCGGGTTATTCTCGGCAAGGACCGGCAGATCCGGCTGGCGCTGAGCTGCCTGCTAGCCCGCGGCCACTGCCTGATCGAGGACCAGCCGGGTGTCGGCAAGACCACCCTGGCACATACCATGGCGCAGGTACTGGGCATGGACTTTCAACGCATACAGTTTACCAGCGACCTGTTGCCGGCCGATGTACTCGGGGTATCGGTTTACAACCGTGACGACGGCAGCTTTGAGTTCCACCCCGGGCCGATCTTTTCCCATTTCGTGCTGGCCGATGAAATCAACCGCGCCACACCGAAAACCCAGAGCGCCCTGCTCGAAGCCATGGAGGAGTACCAGGTCACCGCGGAGGGTCAGACCCGCGCCCTGCCACAGCCGTTTTTTGTTATTGCCACGCAGAACCCCAGCCACCAGATCGGCACCTACCCCCTGCCCGAGTCCCAGCTTGACCGTTTTCTCATGCGTATATCCCTCGGCTATCCGGACAGCAATGCCGAACGCCAGTTGCTTGAAGGCGAGGACCGGCGACAGATGATCCAGCAGCTTGCCGCCGTTTTCAACAGCGCCTCACTGCTGCAGGCGCAACAGATAGCGGCCGGCATTCATGTTTCACCGGCCATTCTCGATTATGTACAGGCCATTCTGCAGTTTACCCGCGAATCCGGCGTCTTCGAGACCGGCCTGTCACCTCGTGGCGGCCTTGCGCTGATCAATGCCGCCCGCGCCTGGGCGCTGCTCGAAGCCGAGACCTACGTGCTACCCGAGCATATCCAGCAGGTACTACCCGCCGTTATCAACCACCGTTTGCCTTTGCAATCCACGCAGCAGGACAGCGAGGCACCTCGCAGTGCCGCCGACCACATCCTTGAATCGGTAGCCATTGCCTGACGCTGGCCCTGTATACAGCCCGAGCAGTCATGGCAAGTCTCCGTCCTGATACCCTGGTCCCTGAACGCATGCGCAGCCCGTTCAAAAAGCTTTCCTGGTTCAGGTTTATTCAAAACCGCAGCGGCCCTTTTCACAATGGCATCGTTCTCGATCGCAAACGCATCTATATTATACCGACCCGTGCCGGTCTGATTTTTTCCCTGCTGCTGTTATTGCTGCTGGTCGGCTCCATCAATTATGAAAAAAGCCTGGGCTACGCCCTGACCTTTCTGCTGGCCGGTATTGCCATAGTCAGCCTGCTGGCAACCTGGCGCAATCTGGCTCACCTCGAACTCAGGCCGCAACACGCCCACCCGGTGTTTGCCGGTGACACCGCCCGGTTCAGCCTGCTGCTGAACAACCCGAAGCCCCTGCAACGTCTGGCCATCGCGCTCAGCTATCACGGCGTCGAGCAGGACCTGGTTGACTGCGCTCCGAACGCTCAGCAGCTTGTCCATTTCCGCCTGGTGGCCGCCAGGCGCGGGCTATTGCAGCCGGGACACTTTCGTCTCTACACCGAGTTTCCCACCGGGCTGTTCGTCGCCTGGACCTGGCTGGACCTGTCGCTGAACTGCACGGTCTATCCCGCGCCCGACTTCTCCGCCCTGATGCCAGGCGGCAGCATGGATGACTGTGGCGACAACGAGCACGGCGGCAGCGGCCTGGAACACTTCAGCCACCTGGCAAAGTACCGCCCCGGCGACAATATCAGTCGTATTTCATGGAAGGCCGCGGCCCGCACCGGCGAACTGTTCAGCAAGTGCTTTACCGGGTCTGCACCACAGACTACCTGGATAAGCTGGTATGACATTGTCGCGCGTGATACCGAACAGCGCCTGTCGGTCATGGCGGCCATGATTATCAGCGCGGAGGAGAAACAGCAGCGCTACGGCCTGGTGCTGCCCGACCAGCAAATCAGCCCGTCTCTGGGCAAGGCGCATTACCATCGCTGTCTGACAGCACTGGCACGGTTCTAATGGCCGGCTCGAATCACAAAAACGCAAAGACCGGGCGCACCAACAGCGAGCTGGATCGCGCACTGCTGCTGATGCTGCCACCGGGCATATTGCTGTCGGTACTGCCCATGCTGGCGGATATGGCTCTGCCGGTAACACTGCTGGCGGCCCTGCTCGGCCTCTGGCAGATGCTCATTATCGGCTACCGCCTGAAAAATCCTGCACGTCTGGTGCAGATACTGATACTGCTGGTCTGTTTTGCCGCCCTGGTGTTTTCCTACGGTTATGTTATCGGCCGCCAGGCCGGTGTTGCCCTGCTTACCCTGATGACCCTGCTCAAACTGTTCGAGACAAAGACACACCGCGATTGCTACATTATTGTCTACAGCTGCCTGTTTATTACCGCCAGTAATTTTTTCCAGTCGCAGTCTGTCTGGCTTATGCTGTACGTGTTCGCCGTGGTTATCTATCTGCTGAGCCTGCTCATCGCGCTCAGCGACCGCCGCCACAGCCTGGGCCATGCCGGACACCTGCGTCTTGCCGGACGCCTGGGCCTGTACGCCCTGCCCTTTATGCTGGTGCTGTTCGTACTGTTCCCGCGCATTCCCGGCCCCCTGTGGGGACTGCCCGATGACGCCTTCTCCGCCAGCACCGGCCTGGGCGAGGAAATGTCGCCGGGCAGTATCAACCAGCTGGTCAGCTCCAGTGCGATTGCCTTTCGGGTCAAATTTCACGGACAGGTGCCGCCGCAACCGCAGCGATACTGGCGCGCGCTGGTGCTTTCCAGCTATGACGGGCGCACCTGGCGACGCGACGATGCCCCGACCTCTGCACTGCCAAACCTTGAATACGGTGAAAAGCAAGCTCTGATCTATGACTATACGATAACGCTGGAGCCGCACAACCATCACTGGCTGCCCACACTGCAATACCCGTTGCCGGCAACAGACAACAGACGGGTACTGATGTCGGGACCGGCGCACCGCTTTAGCCGTGAAGCCCTGCTGCTGAGCAAGGAGCCGGTTACCCACGCGCTTAACTACCGCCTGCGCTCACAGGCAAATACGCTCAACCGCAGCCTGTTCGACCGGGAAAGCTATAAAAACCGCCTGCTGCCCGCCGGCAGAAACCCGCAAACCCTGGCGCTGGCAAAACAGCTGCTGGAAAGCTCGCACTATCAGGCACCGGCCTATATCCGCCGGGTGCTGCAGTATTTCCGTGACAATGGCTTTGTCTACACCTTAAATCCCGGATCGCTGGGCGAAAACGCCATGGATGATTTTCTCTTCGGCAGCCGGCGCGGCTTCTGCGAACACTATGCCAGCGCCTTCACCTATCTGATGCGCGCCGCCGGCATTCCCGCACGCGTAGTCATCGGTTACCAGGGCGGGCAGATGAATCCGCTGGATGAATACATGATCGTGCGCCAGTCCGACGCCCATGCCTGGACAGAAATCTGGTACGGTACCCGCGACAATGGCTACTGGAAACGCATCGACCCGACCGCTGCGGTATCACCCGATCGCATCGAACGCGGCGTGCAGAACGCCGGTCTGGACAGCGCCGGCCTGCCCCTGCTTCTGGCGCCCGGCAATCCGCTGCTGAAACAACTGGCATTTTTCTATGACAGCCTGCAGCACCAGTGGAACCAGTGGGTAATCGGTTATGACCAGGACAAGCAGGCCAGCCTGCTACGGGCGCTGGGCCTGGAAGGCAAGGCCTCCGATCTGGTGCTGCTGTTGACGGTATTTATGGGCCTTGGCGCCCTGCTGGTCGCCTGGCTGCTGTTACGACAGAAAACCCGGGAACGCGACCGGGTGCAATACCACTACCGCAGGCTGTGCAGTCGCCTGGCCCGGCGCGGCGTCAGGCGGAATGACGCTGAAGGTCCGCGTGACTATGAAAAGCGGGTATTGCAGACGCTGGATCTGAAACCCGGACAACGCTCACAGTTGCAGTTCGTTTTCCGGGCCTACCGTGCGCTGCATTACGGCAATCATAACAACCCGAAGCTGGAAAAACTGTTTATAAGCCGAGCACGAAATTTCTAGCGCACAAAGCACTGACTCCACAATATTCACAGATGCGCGTCAACAAACTCGCGGATAAAGGACAGGGGTTTGGCGCCGCTGAAGCGGTCGACTTCCTCACCGTTGATTATCAGCAAAATGGTGGGAAAGCCGCGCACCTGGTAACGTCCGGCCAGCTTCATGTTCTCGCCTTCGTCCACTTCCACCTTGGCCAGTTTCAGCTCGCCGTCGTATTCATCAATCAGCTCCCTGAGAATGGGCGCTATCACCAGACAGGGCGAGCACCACTCTGCCCAGAGATCGACCAGCACCGGCTGCTGCGCCGATGCCCGGATAACCTTTTCATCGAAGTCTTCAAGGTCTACATCAAAAATCAGCTCGTTATCTGCCACGCCTTCTCTGCCTGTCCTGATACGGTTGCGGGAATAACCCCGGAAAGGCTGATTATACTATGCCGCAGGCTGCGGTTATAATGTGTTTGTCATTTTTACCCAGCAGACCTTTATTATGAGTTCGATCACTATTGAGCACAATGTCACGCCCGCCAAACTCGACGTGTTATACGTGGATGACTGGCCGGTATGGACAAAGGGCGTTTCCGAGTTCGACTGGACCTATGATCAGAAGGAAACCTGTTACATTATCGAAGGCAAGGCCATTGTCACGCCCGAAGGTGAAGAGCCCGTCACCATACAGGAAGGCGACATGGTGTTTTTTCCGAAAGGCATGAAGTGCGTGTGGAAGATTATCGAGCCGATAGAAAAGCACTACCGGTTTGAATAGGCAGGCTTATGGATAACTGGATGCAGATACTGTGGGCGATAGGCGGCATCTTGCTGCTGTTTATGATCCTGCCGGGGGTCAAGGCCAGCATGCAGAAAAGCCGCGAGGCCGAGGAATCGCACTGGGGCACGGTCATCCTGCTGGCCGTGGTGGTAATGGCCTTTGTTATGCTGCTGGTTTATTCGGTGCAATCCTGAAATCGTTAGCCCCTGATAATAAGGGGCACAGAACTTTTCATTCAGGAACACCCGTTCAGCTTTTCTCCGCGTCCTCTGTGTCTCTACGCTTAAAAGCGTCTGTATTTTTCAAATTACTTCTGCCACTCAAACCAGTCGGCATGGTTTTCGCTGACATGAAACAGCGCCGCAATCACATGCCGGTCGTAACGCGTATCGGCTTCCGAGATAAGAATATCCAGCGCCTCCTTTACCGGCCGTCCGGGGCGCCAGGCGCGTGCGCTGATCATGGCGACAAAGGCATTGGCCACACTGAGTATCCTCGCCTCCTGCATAATCTCATCACCACTGAGTCCCTGCGGGTAGCCGCTGCCATCGAGGTATTCATTCTTCTGCCGGATAATGTCCACCACCGGCCCCTCGAACTCCAGGTCCCTGAGAATTTCGACGCTGTATTCAACACTCTTTCTGACCTGTGCCGATTCTTCCTCACTCAGACTGTCTTCATTGGTGAGCATTTCCGCGGGAATATAAAGCTTGCCGATATTGGCCAGCATGGCCGCCATGGCCAGCGCGTCGATACGCGGCTGCGGCAGTCCCATGGCGCGGGCGATGGCCACAGCGACATCGCGCGTGCGTTCGGAATGATGGGCGCAATGCGGGTCATGCCGATCAATAAGCTGCACCAGGGTGGCAATAATTCCCTGCATCAACCGGTTGTGCCTGCCCTGCACGTCCTTGAGTCGGGTTATGTCGTGCATCACGAAAAGGTGCGAACGGCGATAGTCGGGGTGATGCAGGGCGACCACGGAGACATGGTAGTCATGACGGCGGTCCTTCATACTCAGGCGCATTTCCCTGTTGCGCACATCATCTTCGCCGTCCTGCGGAATCAGCGCCAGCAGTCGTTCGCTGATCTCACTGGCAAAAACATGGTTCAGTGACTTGCCGCGGATATCGACATTACTGACACCGAAGGTGGTGGCCAGCGCATTATTGATAAATACCAGCCTGTTTTTGTGGTCCAGCAGAAAAATATGATCATTAATGCTGTCACCAACGGCATTAAGCAGTGCCGCACGCGCTTCCAGCCGGCGGCGCGCCCGCTCCAGGTGCAGACTGGTGGCATGACGCCAGATGGCGATAAAGCTGACGGCAATAATAAAGACCACCAGCAGAAACACGGTAAGAATAAAGTTACGGTGTGCCTGTGACTCGGCCAGCGCCTCTTTCAGGCTGACTTTCTGCACCAGGATCATTGGCGTACTGGCTATGCGCCGCGCTGTCGCCAGCACCTTGACGCCACGATAGTCTGCAGCAATAACAAAACTGCCGATATCGCCTGCCGCCTGCCCTTCCGCCGTCGCATCCGCCGCCATACGGTGGAACAGGCCGGGTCCCTTTTGCAATGGACTGAGATAGGTAATCGTATTGCCGTTACGCATCAACAGCAGACTCTCCTCACTCTGAATACTTACCCAGTCCTTGGCCAGCAAAGGGTAGAGACTATGTGTCGGATTGATAACGGCAACAATGGCAGCACGGATATCACGGGCATTCATTGCCTGCACCGAACTGACCGGCACGGCGATAATCAGGCGCGGCTGGTTGTCGCCAATATCGTACACCGGGGAGACATAGATGCCGGGCAGGCTGACTACCTGCTGCCAGGCATGGTTCACCTGCGCATCACTGACCGGAAAGTAGCGGCTGGCCAGCATGATACCGTCTCCATTGACCACGGCAATGCCGTCATTAATGCTGTTGCTGATATTGCCCTTGATGGCCTGTACCGGAGTAAACACCCCGGCACGCTCGGCCGTGGCATTGATCAGGTTTTTCAGATGCTGCACCTGACCACGGCTGGTTTCATCTTCACTGTCCGCCATCGCCAGCTGACTGACATAAAGCTGCATCAACGGATTGTTTGCAAGGTCGCTGAGATTGCTGCGCTGCTCGTCGAACCAGCGCTGCAACACGTGCTGTTGTGACTCTGCCATAATGCTGAGGCGCGAGCGCCAGGCATCAAGGTCACGTTGCTTCTCGGCCGACACATATTCAAAAATAAGCCAGACACTGCCGCTGATAAACAGCAGAAGCAGGCTAAGCGCAATAAGGGCCGGTCTGTTTTTCATGATTGTCAGCTACCTTCAGCGTGCATCTTACCGGCCGTCCCGGTTATGCCCGTCCTGCACCGGCACATGCATCCACCAGTGTTTTTCATTGACCGAGTATACCGGTACATAATGGAAAATATCAGCGTGTGAAATGACCTCATCGATCTGGTTGTCGAGAATAAGAACATCATTGTCCTTTTCAATGGCCATGACCGCATGCGGAATGCGCAGATTGGTATCCTGCACCACAACCACACGCATGCGATCAATATCATAGCCCAGCCATTTCATCGACAGCATCTTGATAATGGCATAGTCCTCACAGTCACCGCTATTGGTGAGAAACTCCCCTGGCGTGGCCCAGTAATCATTAATACCGTAGTTTTCCAGATCAAGTGTATACGGTTTTTCATTGGCATATCGATTAACCTGGCGAATCTGCTGCATAGGGCTTTGTCTGCGAATGCTCTGCAGAAATGCCTGCCATTGCTGCAGATGACAGCGGTTGAAGCGCGTGGATTCACAGGAACCGCTCTCCTTCATATCACGCAGGTGCCGCTCCAGCACCGACAGCCACTGTGGAAACAGGGCCAGATTATTCTTTTCTATACTCTGGTAGCCGAACAGGCTGCCGTCGGCATGATTTGCCAGGACTACAGACGGGCCCAGCAGCAGAAACAGGAAAATCGACGAATAGCACGTTTTTTTAAGCATGGACCGGTATAATACCCCAACTGATTTATCTCCTGCACCACTTTGTTTTCATGAAACCTCAAATGACACCAGTACGCACTCTCCTTGTCTTTTCTCTGATTCTTATCACCCTGCAACCGTTCAGCCGCAGCCTTGCGGATGATGCGCCCGCGGCACAATCGCCCGTCCCCTCGGTATTGAGCGACGAACATGCGCAGGAAATTTTTGACATGGCCATGGAGGAGCGCGACAGCGGAAAGATTTACGACGCCATTGAAAAATTCGAATACATTCTGAGTCGCCGACCTTCCTTGAACCGGGCTCGCCTTGAGCTTGCCGTCAGCTATCATCGCGCCAGCCGCTACGAAGATGCACTGCGCGAATTCCAGACTGTGCTGGACGACCCGGAAACACCGGAAAAGGTCCGCCTTGCCATACTCGCCTATATTGCCCAGCTCACCAGCGACGAACTCAAACCGCAAAGCAAACACGAATTCTCCTATTATGCCAAGGCCGGCGTACTGTATAACTCCAATATCAACCTGGCCCCCCTGCGTGGCAGCCTGGACTACCAGATACCCGATGGCCAGGACAAGGGCTCACCCGGCCTGGATACTTTCTTCAGTGCTTCGCACCGTTATATCAATGGCAAACCCTTTGATGTCGACGGCGCCGCCACCCGTTTTGAATGGCAGAGCCAGGTATCGTGGACCGGCAATAACTATACCCGCAACAGCGACTTCAGCCTGAACACGCTAAGCGCCAGTACCGGCCCGGCCTTTATTTCAGCCGGTCGCTGGCGCGGTGTTGTCAATGTACAGGTCGACCAGAGCTTTTTTGGTAACCGCACCCTGGGTACCTTTCTCTCGGTCAACCCGCTGCTGGCCTTCGACCTGGGTAATTACCGCAGCATTACCCTGGAAGCCTCCTGGATGAACAACGATTTTGCGCGTGAAGAAGACCAGGCCCGCGACGGTAGCGGCGCCCTGGCCGGCGCGGCCTATACCACGCTGCTGGGCGGCGTCGACAATGGCCTGGAACTCGGTTTCCGCCTGAAGGACCGCTCGGCCGAGGACGATCAGTATGCCTATAACAGCAATGAAATCTATGCCGGCGGTTTTATCGGCGTCGGCAAGAAAAGCAATATCTACCTGAATATCAATGTGGAAACCTATGCTTTTGACGGTCCCGACACGGTTTCCGGCAAGGTACGCGATGAGCGTGAGGGGCGTTATATACTGGGTTACAATTTTGACTTTGACGAAGGCGTCCTCAGCGGCTGGACACTGAACGCGCATGCCTCCTACACCCGCAACAATTCCAATGTCGATGCCTTCAGTTATGAAAGAAAGCTGTTTGCCATCAATCTGGCCCGTTATTTCCTCTAGGGAACCTCTGAATAACTCTGAATGAAGCAGATTGTGTACAGGTCATGTGAGAACAAGGCAAAGTTTGCAGCGAATAGCTGGGGCTATTTGCAAGAACTTTAACGCCGTTATCGCATGACCTGTACATAATATGCGATTTCACGAGTTTTTCAGAGGTTCCCTAGCCCCTATATTGCAGAAAGGATTCGATTTCGGGGGCTGACCAAAAATAACATCGGTCATTATGACAAGATTCTGTAAATAATACCGACAGGAAAAACGGTCGAAAAACAGCGAAAACAGAGTCTTTGGATATTTTTTAGTCTTGATTTTTCATTAGTGTAAAAATATCCGTCACTCGTCGACTATTTATACAGAACCCGGCGATAACGCTGGCGATTACCGCTGTTTTGCCGCACTCGCTTATCATGCCGCCGCCAAATCACCCTATCTCTTTGATATTACGGTTTTTTTACTATCATCTGAAAATGCGGTCATAAATAAAACCCTCGCCAGAACACCAGCAACCCGGCTGACGCAGGCCGTCCGGCAGAAATCCTGCCAGTTTTTTTTACACTTCAGACAAAATACCGGCATAAACGGACCTCAGACAGGTTCTCCATCCCGCCTGCACAGCATCTAACACTCTATCTATTTGATTTTTATATGCAAAAAAAATGATGGCACAAATCATGCAATACGTATTATGGTAAAATGTCTAAAAATCAGTACACAATTGAGACTTAAATAATGAATTGCTTTAAATCAGGTGCTTTGTCTGCCACACAGAAAGCACTGCTCAGCGTATTGCTGCTGGCCTTCTCCACTACCGGTTTTGCTGCCAGCGCAAAAAGCAGTGACAACGATGACGAAGACACCACCGCATATGTCGACTCCATTCATAAATGGGGCGCATGGGAGCTCGATATCGAGCCAGCCGCCGGCGGCGTACAGCCGGCCACCGGTCAGCCGGTGCTGGCACGTGGCAGCCGTGTTTATCTGCGCACCAACAGTATTTCTGCGCTGGCACCACCGCCACCCAAGGTAATGCCTCCGACAACTTTTGCACCTAATGGCTCGATTACCGGGCAGAAATTCACGCCGCCGCCATCGCCAAATATCAATCCTGCAGGTCCTTCAACACCGCTGCCTACGGGCAATGGCAGCCTGTTTTAATCCGTGAGAATCATTATGAAAAAGCTACTCCTGATCACCCTGGCCATGGCCGCACTCTCTACCGGCGCACAGGCGGCCACCATCAAGGTCACCGCCAGTGAGTTTCTCGGCTCAACGGGCAGCTTTTCCACATCCCCGAGCGGCCCTGCGCTGAGTCCGGCGGATTTAGGCAATATCGTTACCCGTGATGCCGGCACCTTTGTTTTAAGCACAGACCTTGTCGCTTCCATCGACCTTGGCTTTGGCAGCAACACCGTCGTTACCGGGACCGGGGCCGACCTGGTTATTTTTACCGTCGGCAATGACTATAACTTCGGTCTGCAGGTTTTCGATACCGGCAACACCATGATCAGTAACTACCTGTACAATGTACCCGCCAACCAGAGCGCCACCGTTTATGACAGTGACGGCAATGCGCTCTGTGTTAAAACCAGCAGCAGTAACTGTGCCGCGGTTATCTCGGCCACGGCTATCGACCTCTACGGTGACAATGGCCTGGCGCTTGACGATAATATCGAAATCGGCATGATTCGCCTGACCATGGGCACCGACCCCCGATTCAAGACCGGCGGCGCCTACCCGCTGTTTTCACTGGCCGGCGCCGTGCATACCACGGCTGTCCCACTGCCGCTGCCCGCCCTGCTGTTCAGCTCCGGCCTTGTGTTACTGGGCTGGGTCGGACGCCGAAAAGCCCGCTAGGCGCCAAGCAAATACCCTGTTTAAAAAAGCAGCCTGCGGGCTGCTTTTTTACGTCTTACCGCCCGACAATTGATATAATTGCCTTTTATCCTCCTGACAGACTTTCCCGATAGATTCTTATGGCCACTCAAAGAAAAGCGGTCGCCCTGATTTCCGGCGGCCTCGACTCACTGCTTGCCGCCAGGCTGATGCTCGACCAGGGCATCCATGTTGAAGGCATCAATTTCTACACCGGCTTCTGTGTGGAAGGCCATACCCACGCCATCCGCAAGAAGGACAAGGCCAAACCCAAGCGCAATAACGCGCTGTGGAGCGCCGAGCAGCTGGGCATCAAGCTGCACATTATCGATATTATCGACGAGTACAAGGACGTACTGATCAACCCCAAGCACGGCTATGGCGCCAATATGAACCCCTGCCTGGACTGCAAGATCTTTATGGTGGGCAAGGCGAAGCAGTGGATGGAGGAAAACGGTTTCGACTTTATCATTACCGGCGAGGTCATGGGCCAGCGCCCGATGTCGCAGCGCAAGGACCTGTTGCCGGTGGTAGTGCGCGAGTCCGGCGCCGACGACCGCCTGCTGCGCCCGCTGTGCGCGAAAAACCTGGCGCCCACTCTGCCCGAACGCGAGGGCTGGGTCGACCGCGAAAAACTGCTCGACTTCAGCGGCCGCAACCGCAAGCCGCAGATGGCACTG
>DRLE01000175.1 GCA_011051475.1 Gammaproteobacteria bacterium | reverse complement strand
GTAAATAAGCTTTTACAGGGTATTACATATGAAACGTCGTGACTTTATTAAACAGGCTTCCATCGGCGCTGTTGCCGCCTCTTCCGTTGCCGCGCCGGCGATTGTGCATGCGGGCAAGAAGATCAGGTGGAAGATGGTGACCACCTGGCCGAAGAATTTTCCCGTACTGGGCACCGGCGCCAATGAACTGGCCAAACTGATTACGAAGATGAGCGACGGACGTATCAAGGTGAAGGTGTACGGCGCCGGCGAGCTGATCCCGGCGTTTGAGGTTTTCGATGCGGTTTCCCGCGGTACCGCGCAGATGGGCCACGGCTCGGCCTATTACTGGAAAGGCAAGATCGAAGAGGCGCAGTTTTTCTCCACCGTACCTTTCGGCATGAACGCGCAGGAAATGAACGCCTGGCTGTATTACGGCGGCGGCCTGGATCTGTGGAAGCAAACCTACGAGCCTTTCGGCGTGATGCCGGCGGCGGCGGGTAATACCAATGTACAGATGGCCGGCTGGTTCAATAAACAGATCAACAGCACGAAAGATTTGCAGGGGCTGAAGATGCGCATCCCCGGCCTGGGTGGCGAGGTGCTCAAACGCGCCGGTGGCACGCCGGTCAACCTGCCCGGCGGTGAGCTGTTTACCGCGCTGAAGACCGGCGCTATCGACGCCACCGAGTGGGTCGGCCCCTATAACGATCTGGCCTTCGGCCTGCACAAGGCGGCGAAGTACTACTACTATCCCGGCTGGCACGAGCCCGGCACCACGCTGGAAGCCATTATCAATAAAAAAGCCTTCAATGCCCTGCCAAAGGATTTGCAGATCATTGTCGAGAATGCCTGCAAGGTGGTCAACCAGGACATGTCGCTGGAGTTCACGGCGAAGAACAATGCCGCCCTGCAGACACTGCAGCAGAAACACAATGTCGATGTGCGCAAGTTGCCGGATGATGTACTGGCAAAACTCAAGGCCCTGTCACACGAGGTGGTGCTGGAACTGGCCGGCAAGAACCCGGCCGCGAAGAAGATCTACGATTCCTATAACGGCTTCTATACCCAGGTCGCCGCCTGGCACGATATTTCCGAGAAAATCTATTTCAATGTGCGCTGAGGCGACACCGGAAAACGTCGGGGAAAAAGTGGGCAGGGCGCTGGCCCGCCTGCAGCGCAGGCTGCCGCTGCAGCAACGCCAGCAAGAGTGCCCACCGGATATTGCTCAGCTGCATCGCGCCATACTGCGCGCCTTTGTGGAAAAGGGCCGGCCACTGAACCTTGAAGAAATGCGTTCACTTGTCGAAGACCCCGGCATGGCGCTGTCGGAGCTGAATGCGCGCGATATGATTACGCTGGATAAAGAGGGTGAAGTCTCGGGCGCCTATCCCTTTAGCGGTGAGCCACGCGAGCACCGGCTGGCCGTCAACGGTCAGCGGCTTTATGCCATGTGCGCACTGGATGCGCTTGCCGTGGCCTCCATGTTCAATACGAAGGTACAGATACAGTCGCAGTGCCGACAGACGCAGGTGCCGCTGACATTAAGGCTTGATGGCAGGCGGCTGGAAAACCCGGAAGAAGCATCGGATATCTGTGTCGGCATTGACTGGGGCGCGGCAGCCGATAGCGTTTCGAGCTGTAATAGCAGTAACAATAAGGGAAGCTGCGCAGACAGCCTTTGTCTGCAAATGATTTATCTCAAAGACCGGGCTGTTGCAGAGCAATGGCTTGCGCAGAACCAACAGAGCCGCGAGATTTTTACCCTGCCCCAGGCGATTAGCTTTGCCGGGCTTTTCTTTGATCCCCTGCTGGCTCAGCCCTGGGGAACCTCTGATTAATAGTATTTTTGTCATCCTGAGCGCAGCGTAGCGAAGTCGAAGGATCTTTTACCACCTTGCGATCAACGAGTTACGGAGGATAAGATTTTCCGGTAACTGCTCCTGCGTTACCCTACTACCGTCCATCCATGGACATATCGACTCCACTTCGTTCCGCTCAAAATGACATTAATCAGAGGCTCCCTAACAGATTGATTCCACTGCACAGGATTCCATCCTTAGGTTCGTTAACGGTACATCCATGTACCACTTCTGCCGCGCTTCGCTCGCAATGACAGGCATTTTGCATTAATCAGAGATTCCCTAGATAATAATCTCAACCCCCGATACGGCATCCTTGTCGGTATTGTGCTCGGGCGCACACAGTATCAGGCGGTCGTGCTCGATGCCCTTTTCCTTCACCAGATAGTTCTTGCTGTTGATCTGTCGCTGGCGCGCCAGCTGCTCCAGCGCGGCGCGTTGTTCGGCCGATAAGGCAGGTGCCGGTGCATCCGCCTTGCCGGGCTTGAGGTCCGGGAACAGGGCGTAGGTATCGGCATTGCTGGTGGCGCCGCACAGGGTCAGGTGCACGCCGGGCTTGGCTGTGAGCAGTTCTGACAGTTTATCGAGCTGGGCGGTATTGTCATCGGTCAGCTCAGCTGAACCGGGTGCAAAGCTGATCGGTTCGAAATTAAGCGCGGTGGCCAGGTCAAAGAGGATATTGCCGCCGGCATAGGCCAGGCCGTAGGGCGTATAGAAGGTAATCAGGGTCACCGCCGCGGCTTTCGAGGTGGCCTTGAAAATGGCGTCTGTCGGATTGAAGTTCGGGTTGCTGACATCACCGGTAATGGGAATGTCCAGGTGTATGCTGCCGTCCTTGTTGCGCAGTAGCACCAGGGTCTTGTTAAGCGGCATACCGAACTTTTTGTCCAGCTCCTCGGCGTCCTTCTTGTTGAGCGCCTTGATATGGAACTGATACAGCGCCAGTGAAATATTGCTGTTGAGTTTGCCATCGACCGCCAGCAGTTTCAGGTCGGCGTCCATCTGTCCGCTCTGGATAATATGGCCGATGGCTTTTTTGGTCGCCGGGGTGGCGGCGCGCAGGTCGAAGCCTTTCAGCTTGCCTTCGGCATCAAACGATATTTTTCTGGCAAATGGCCGGGCGATGCCGGCAAGCTCGATGGTGCCGTGACGCGTGGTTTTGGCAAACAGTTTGAAGCGGGTGTCGCTGTCGGGCTTGCTGGAATACAGGTGCTGCAGATCAAGATCGAGTTTCTGCAGACCTATATGCATGGGCGGCTGCGTGCTGTTATCGATAAACAGCAGTTTTTTATCGGTATTGATATCAAGCCGGTTGAGGGCGATAGCCAGAGGTTTGGCCTGCTTGTCGTCAGCATCGCTGGAAGCGGACGTGCTGCTGTTCCTGGCATTTTCGTCACTGTCCGTTTTCGATTGTTCGGGCAGCCACTTGTTATACTCCCAGCTGCCATCGGTATTTTTTGAAACCAGAAGCTGCAGCTGATCAAGCTTTATCGTATCAACGTTCAGGCCGCGGTCGAGGTATTGTACATCCTGTATGTCGAGCGTATCGAAACCCAGGGTATAGTCATCGTCCTTCTGGCCGCGCTGCAGGGCGGCCAGCTTGTCCAGTTCAATCTTGCC
>DRLE01000174.1 GCA_011051475.1 Gammaproteobacteria bacterium | reverse complement strand
TTTTCGAGCCGCTGGGTACGGTGATTCTTTCCGGCGCGAGTTTTTCCAGTAATTGCTGCTGTTCCCAGCTCAGTTGTGCGAGCAGGATGTTTTTCAGGTTCAGCCGCTGGCATGCCTTGATGCTGTTCTCGCTTGTCAGGTGCGGGGCCAGCCAGTCGTCCAGGGTTTGCAGCAGGGCTTTGTCGGAAAAGTCCGGCAGGTCGTATTGCCTGCTGCCGTTTTTGCTATGCAGACGCACGAACTCGACGCGATGTTTCAGATTGAGGGCATCTTCGCGCCAGTCGAGACACTGCAGGCCGATATCGGCTATGGCCTGCAGCAGGCGTTGATGAACAGCCGTCATATCATCCGGCGTTATGCGCTTTTCCTGCAGTTTTATCTGGCCGATACGCCTGACCTGCCGGGTCTCGACGCGCTGCTGTTTTTCATTCCACTCAATCACTTCATCGTTTTCGATATTGTCGGCAAAGTATTCCTCGATCTGTGTCTCGCTGATCTGTGCGCCCAGGTAGATACGGGCGTCGCCACGGCTTTCATCGAGGTTGGCAATGGCCAGGTAGTCGTATTCGTGTTTTTGCAGAAAGGCCGGGATTTCCGCGCCCTTGCCATTACTGAGCAGAAAGCGTGAAGGGCTGTTTTTGCGCTGCTGCGCCAGGCGCTCGGGATAGGCGAAGGCCAGCAGTACGCCGCTGAGGTTGATATCGATATGCCGGTCGATGTGCCGGCTGGCGGTTTTTGCTTTGGGCAGGCGTTTGAGGTACTCGCCGGCTGTCTGTAATACCTGCCGGCATTGCCCGCTGTCTACCAAGGCGTCGGTTTTGCGGGGATCGAAATCCTGCAGTACGCGCAGGCGGTCTTCGATATCGATGGTTTTTTCGGCGCGTGAGGAAAAGATGTCTTTTTCACTGAGTAGGGCGGCCAGCAGGCAGGCGTGCCAGGCCTGGTCGAGGCCGATGGCCCTTAGCATCATGTGCGCCAGTCGAGGGTGTGTGCCCAGCTGCAGTATCTGCCGGCCATGCGTGGTAATGTTTTTATCATTGTCGATGGCGCCCAGTTGCGCCAGCAGCGTTTGCGCTTCCTCGCTGGCGGCGGCCGGTGGCAGGTCCAGCCAGCGCAGCTCATCGGGCTGTTTTACGCCCCAGTTGGCCAGTTCCAGCATCAGTGGCGCCAGGTCGGTGTGCAGGATTTCCGGCGAGGCATGTTCGGCCAGGCGTTGCTGCTCGGGCCATAGCCGGTAGCAATGGCCGGCGGACAGTCGTCCGGCGCGACCGGCGCGCTGGGTGGCCGAGTCCTGCGAGATAAAGCGTGTCTGCAGGCGATCCATGCCGCTGGCCGGGCTGTATTGCAGTACGCGCTCCAGACCGGAATCGATGACGCAGTCGATGCCGTCGATGGTCAGGCTGGTTTCGGCAATATTGGTGGCCAGCACGATCTTGCGTTGACCGGCCGGTGGTTTTTTAATGGCCGCGTCCTGCTGTTTTTTATCGAGGTTGCCGTATAGCGGGGCGAGCAGGATATTATTGATGCCCTCGGCTTTAAGGTATTGCGCAATGGCGCTTTCCAGCTGTCGGATTTCGCGTGCGCCGGGCAGGAAAACCAGGGTGTTGCCGTTGTGGCGGGCGATAACAGTTTTTACCTGTTGCAGCAGCCTGTTCTGTAATTCGCGTGATGCCGATCCCTGAGTTCCTCCCTGTCTGGCGGCAGTCTTGTCGAGGTAATGGATATCGACCGGGTAGCTTCTGCCTTCGCTTTCAATGACCGGCACGGTATTTTCCGTGTCATCGCTCAGCAGGCCGGCGATGGCGCGGGTGTTCAGCGTTGCCGACATGACCAGTATTTTCAGGTCTTCACGCAGCACCTGCTGGCTTTGCAGGCACAGGGCCAGCGACAGGTCGGCCTGCAGGCTGCGTTCATGAAATTCGTCAAAGATTACCAGGGCGGTGCCGGCCAGCTCGGGGTCGGCCTGCAGCTTGCGTGTGAGTATGCCTTCGGTTACCACCAGTATACGGGTTTTATCGCTCTGGCAGCTGTCCTGGCGAATCTGGTAACCAACCGTCTCGCCGGTTTTTTCACCCAGCAGGTATGCCATGCGCGCGGCGGCATTGCGCGCGGCCAGGCGGCGCGGTTCCAGCAGAATAATCTGCCGCTCGGCCAGCCAGGGGGAGTCGAGCAGGGCAAGGGGGACGACCGTGGTTTTACCGGCGCCGGGTGGCGCCTGCAGTACGACGCGGTTATGGGCGTTGAGTGTGGCTGTTATTTCCGGGAGGACTTCATTAACGGGCAGGTTCTGCATAATGTGATTATATCGTGTATTAAAACCCGTAATAAGCCCGGCGGCTTCTGTACCGGGTAGTGTTAACAGGCCCTGGGTGAGCCTGGCCTGATGTATATCAAGAGGCTTTGCTGGATACCGCTGGTGCTTTCTTATAGTATTGCTTCATTGGGGAACTTCTGATTAATAGCGATTTTGTCATCCTGAGTGCAGCGTTGCGAAGTCGAACGTTACATGGATGTAACTTCAGGGCAATGCATATGTCCATGGATGGACGGTATTAGGGTAACGCAGGAGCAGTTACCGGGGAGCAATTGCCGAAGGATCTTTTACCACAGTGCAATCAACCGATTACGGAGTATAAGATTTTTCGACTCCACTTCGTTCCGCTCAAAATGACATTAATCAGAGATTTTTTGGCAATCATTATTTTGACCATAGTAAGGAGCGTGTTATGACATCTGTATTCAGTGTTGAATTTACCGCAAAAGCCGGAGAACAGGAGTTCAAGGAGGAGAGCGTTACCTTTCATAATCCGGAGGAGCTGTTTGCGTTTGTTACCCCGGGCGGAGGTTGTGACGCCATTCCTGACGAGGTCAGCGAAATTCAGATGGTTTTTCTGCAGCCCGAGCATGCCAATACAAAGAACCCGATTGCCGACAAGCGGGTAACGCTTGAGCTGGGCATGGTCTTTATTACCGGCCCGCTGGCCGAGATCGTGCAGACGGCCGAGCAGCTTATTGACCGGGCGGGGCGTGGTGAACTGTCCGATTCATTTCTCAGGGTTATTCATGCAAACAGCTGAGACAGTTTAATGCCCGTTGCGCGCGCCCAGTATGTGCTGAACAACCCCTGGCAGTTTACCCGCAGCGTTATTACCGGTTTTCGCGCCAACCAGGGTTTTCTGCTCTCCGGCGCCGTGGCCTATTACACCCTGCTGACCATCGTGCCCATGTTTGCCCTGATTCTGGTCGGGCTGTCGCAGTTCTACGATAGCCAGGCGCTGCTGGATACCCTGCATGAATATCTTGTACATATTTCACCGGGGCAGGCCGATGCCCTGACCGCGCAGATCGGTAATTTTGTCGATAACTGGAAAGTGGTCGGCCTTACCGGCATACTGATTCTGCTTTTTTTCAGTTCCTTTGCCTTTACCTCGCTGGAAAGCGCCATGTCGGTGATCTTTTTCCACCGCGTAAAAGCCAGACGCCGGCGTTTTCTGGTATCGGCGGTAATTCCCTATGCCTATATTCTTTTTCTGGCCGCCGGCATGCTGCTGGTCAGCGCGGTAAGCGGCAGCCTGCACAGCCTGGAAACGCGCAGCCTGACAGTGATGGGGCACCAGCTATCGCTCAGCGGCCTTGAAACCCTGATGATCTATCTGTTTGGCATTCTGGGCGAGGTTCTGCTGCTGACCTCGCTTTACCTGGTGATGCCGGTGGGAAAACTGTCGCTTCGTCACGCGTTGATCGGCGGCATTACCGCGACCTTTCTCTGGGAGGTGACGCGCCATGTCCTGGTCTGGTATTTCTCGACCCTGTCGCTGGTTAATGTGATCTACGGGGCCTTTGCCACGGTGATTATTATTCTGCTCAGTCTTGAGGCGGCGGTTATTATTCTGTTGCTGGGGGCGCAGGTTATTGCCGAGTATGAGCGCATCGGTTCGGATCAGACCACGCCGCACGGGCTGCAAACCTGAGCTTGCCGTCGGTCGGATCAGCACAACCGCCGGTTTTGTATTTATGCTAAAATCGCTCTTTTTTTACGCAGGTTTATCCTGCTTAAACAAGGGTGAGAAGAGTAATGTTTGCAAGATGGGTATTGGTTCTTTTACTGGTAGTAGCGGCGAATGCGCAGGCAAATCGCTATAAAACTGAAATTATCGAGTATATCGATGATGTAAAGGTGGTGGCCTTTATCAGCGAGGACGATATCAAAAACGCAAAGCAGTGGGTGCCGGGCAAGCAGGCTGTTCCACTTGAAATTGCCAGCGTTATCGACATTATCAGCAAGCATGCGGCTTCTATTGAAGGCAGCAAGCTGTCCATTCTGGAAATTGAACTCAAGGAAATTCCTCACCATCAGGATTACTGGCACTATGTCGTCAAAGCCAGAATGGAAAAGGGCGAGCAGAAAAATGCTGTTTTTTTCGTGATACTGATGGACGGCAAACTGATACCGGCCATGAAGGAGCCTGAAGCCATCAAGTAAGGCGGTTTTTCACCGGCCTGCTTCAGCCTGTTCAAGGGCAGGTTCCTGCACATCCGTGCCGGGCCTGCCGTTTATTCGATGTCGATTCTTGCAGCATGGTGGCTGCGATAAAACAACGGGATGGTTGCTTATGAATGCGAGTGATATCTCTGGACTGTTCTCCCCGATAAGCGCTGCTGTCGGTTTTGATAACGGTCATTTCCTGGCCGTCGTTCTGGCTGCGTTTTTTGTTTTTCTGCTTCTGGCGGTTTTTCTGTTGCGCAGGAAAATCAGCCTGGCCTGGCGCAGCTATAAAGCACGCCGTGGCCTGAAACGGCTGGGTTACAGGCAACTAGCCAATCTGCACTGTCCCGATGGCATAGGCGGTTTTTACACGATTGACCGCCTGCTTCTGAACGATGGCGGCATCAGCCTGCTGGAATGCCTGCAGTATCCCGGAAAAATATTCTGTGCCGATAATATCGAGAACTGGACGCAGATGCTGGGGCGAAAAAGCTACTCTTTCAGGAACCCGTTTTTCGAGCTTCAATACAAGATCAGGGCGGTGGAAGCCATTGTTCCGGGAGTGCCGGTGCAAGGCTATCTTTATTTCGACCATCTTTCCGAATTTCCCAAAGGCCATCCCGAGCGTGTTATTTATCCGGGCAATATTCCCGAGCAGCTCAAGCGCGGCAAAAAGAAAAAAACAGCCGCTCCGCTTGAGGCCGCCTGGCGTGAACTTCAGGCATTGGCCAGCCGCACATAAGCCTGCTATGGCTTTAAAGCGCCTGATTATGGCGTGATATGCTGTCTCGGATGTCCCGCTGGCAACTCAACCGTTGACAATATTGCAGTGTATCGGCACGGCATTATTCTGCCGGAAGTGCTCGACAAGGGTGTCGATATTGCGCAGGTCCTTGTGCGTGAGTCCGGCAAATT
>DRLE01000173.1 GCA_011051475.1 Gammaproteobacteria bacterium | reverse complement strand
CTTACAAAAAAGGTACATGACCTGGTAATTGCCGAACCCGGTGTAACACAGATCAAACGCCTGACGGTTCGCAAATCGGGCAGTGTTTATTTTGCCAGTATTGAACTAGGCATTGCCGAAGCCAATATCGTTGAAGCACACAAGCAGATCGACAGGCTCGTTGAAAAACTGCATAAAGCAATCGTCGAACTGGAGTCGGTGACCATCCACTACGAACCTGACCACCCGCCATATCAAACCACCGTAGAATTACTGGATGCCGACAGGAAAACGCTCAGCAGGCGTTTTGGCACCACGCCCTGGCTTCATATTATTAAAAGAAACCCGGACGGCAGCCTTATATCGGATACGCTGATAGAGAACACGTCAAAAGATGCACCCAGGGGAAAGGCGTTCCTGCTTGCCGCCTGGCTGATCTCCCAGCATGCCGACACGGTTATTATGGGACAGGCCGATCTCGATGAAAATATTATTGCTCTGTTCAGGTCTCTGGGCATGACACTCAGGCAGGTACAATCAGAGCAGGCACTTCAGTAACCGGCTGCCCGCTCTTACAAAACATACTGGAATATTATGAAAACCCTTAATCGTCGAATCATCTATCTGGCTCTCTCCGGCCTCGTTTTAGCCGGAATCATTGCGCTCATTTTAGTCAAAGGCCCCCTGGCGCCCGTCAGTGTGGAGACCGTGCAGCTAAGACAGGGCGACCTCAAACCCGCCCTGTTCGGCGTTGGCACGGTTGAGGCGCGGCGCAGTTATACCATTGGCCCTGTACGCACAGGAAAACTCAAGACGCTGCTGGTGGATCATGGCGATCATGTCAGCTCGGGACAGCTGCTCGGACAAATGGATCCCGTCGACCTTCTCGACAGGCTACAGAGCGCGCAACTGACGGTCGAAAAAACCGAGCACCTGGTTGAAGCCGCACAGGCACAGCTTGATGAAGCCATCAGTCGCTATGAACAGGCAAAGCGTGAAGACAGGCGTTACCGTGACCTGGTCAAGAAGAAGCAGGTCAGTCATGAAGCCGCCGAGGCCAAGGCAACGGATGCGCTGACTGCGCGTGACCAGGTGCGGGCAGCCAGGGCCAGTCTGGAAGCGACGCGCCATGATTTGCAGCGCGCGCAATCCGACCTCAAGGCCCTGCAGGCGCAAATCGATGATCTGCGCCTGATCAGCCCGACCTCGGGTGTTGTTACCGCTCGTGAAGTCGAACCCGGCTCACTCGTGGTCAGCGGCACGCCCGTCCTGCGCATTGTCGACACGGCCACGCTCTGGGTGCGCACACGCATCGACCAGCGCGGCAGTGCCGGCCTTGCTCTCGACCTGCCCGCAAAAATCAAGCTGCGCAGCCTGCCCGATAGTGCTCTCGGTGGCAGGGTGGCCCGTATCGAACTGATTGCCGACAGTCTTACCGAAGAACGCTGGGTCGATGTCGCCTTTGACGAAATACCCGACGACCTTGCCATCGGCACCCTGGCCAATGTCACCATTATGCTGAACGAGGTTAAACAGGCGCACTGGCTGCCGGCTGCCGCCCTGCAGAATGTCAGACGTGAAACCGGCGTCTGGACCGTACAGGACAGCCGCGCTCATTTCGTCCCGGTCAAAACCGGCACACGCACGCTTGATGGCAGGGTTCAGATCCTGTCCGGTGTTTCCCTGCAGGACAGGGTTGTTGTTTACACCAACAAACCACTGTCTGAAGGCCTGCGTCTGAAGATCAAAAACGGGAAGCGTGAACAATGATCAGCCTCGCCTACCGCGATGTATCGAACAGTTTCGGCCGTTATCTTCTGACGGGGATAGGCCTGGGCCTGCTGATCGGTGTCACCCTGACCATGGCGGGCGTTTTTCGCGGCATGGTTGATGATGGCAAGGCCCTGCTGCGCTCGGCCGGTGCCGATATCTGGGTGGTCCAGCAAAACACCCTGGGGCCCTTTGCCGAGCCATCGTCCCTGCCCGACGATATCTATCGTGGCATTCTTGCGCTCGAAGGTGTCAGTCAGGCCACCAATGTTGCCTACCTGACACTGGAAGTCAGCCATGGCTCGCGCAGCGTAAGGGTCATGCTCGAGGGTATCGATGCAGACAGTAACCGCCTGCCCCTTACTGCCGGCCGCCCGGTCAGCCGTTCACATTACGAGCTGGTTGCCGATGAACGCAGCGGTTTCCGGGTCGGCGACCGTATTCCCATCCATCGCCATGAATATGAGGTTGTCGGCCTGACCCGTGGCATGCGCTCCCCCTCCGGTGACCCCATGCTTTTTCTGCCACTGAAAGACGCACAGGAAATCCAGTTTCTGAAAGACAATGACGCCCTGTTTCGCGACCGCAGGCAGCTGCAGGAAAACCCCAGGCTTAACCCGCCCGGCAACCCGGCTTTGCTGGATGCGGTAGAAGAATCCCTGTTCTCCAATCACCGGGTCAATGCGGTACTGGTGCAGCTGCTGCCCGGCACGAACCCCTGGCAGGTGGCGGACGAAATCGAAAAATGGCTGCGCCTTACCGCCTATCCCAGGGATGAAATGGAGGAAATTCTTATCGGCCAGTTAATCGCCATGGCATCAAAACAGATAGGCATGTTTCTGGTCATTCTGACCATTGTCAGTGCCGCCATTGTGGCGCTGACCATTTATTCCATGACGCAGACCAAGCTCAAGGAGATTGCCGTGCTGAAACTGATTGGCACGCGTAATGCGCTTATCTCGCGCATGATCCTGCTCGAAGCCATCGGCCTCGGCATGATCGGTTTTCTCACCGGCAAGCTGGCTGTTACCTACTGGGCGCCACTGTTTCCCAAGCATGTGGTTTTGCTTCCGGAAGACACCTTTCGCGCCCTGCTGATTACACTGGTTATCTGTGTACTGGCCAGCATTGCCGGTATTCGCGCCGCACTTCGCGTTCCGCCCGGCTCGGCAATAGGAGGTTGATCATGGCCGTGACGAAGACTGCCCCCGTCGAGAATAACGATACACAGCCGGCCATTCTGGTTGAAAACCTGAGCAAGACCTATGGCTCCGGCAGCTCCGCCGTGCATGCCCTGAAAGACGCCTCCATGCAGGTACTGCCCGGCGAAGTCGTTGGCCTGCTCGGCCCCAGCGGCTCGGGAAAAACCACGCTGCTGCAATGCCTCGGCGCGATTATCGACCCCAGCGGCGGGCGTATCACACTGGGCGGCGACCTGCTGTTTGAAAACGGCTGGCAATACAGCGACCGCCGGACGCTGCGACGCGATCGCATCGGCTTTATCTTTCAGCGTCCCTACCTCATCCCCTTTATGGACGCGACCGAGAATATTGCCTTTCTGCCGATGCTGCAGGGAAAAAGCAACAAACAGGCCTACGCGCGTGCCGCCGAGCTGCTTGAAATGCTGGACATTACCGAGCGCGGCGGCGCCCGTATCGAGCAGCTCTCCGGCGGCGAGCAGCAACGCGTGGCCATTGCCCGCGCCCTGGCCAACCGGCCACCGATTGTCCTGGCCGACGAACCGACCGCGCCCCTGGACAGCCACCGCGCCATGTCGGTGATGAAACTGCTGCACAAGATGGCGGCAAAATCCGGTACCGCCATTATTGTCGTAACCCATGATGAGAATATTATCCCGGTGTTCAAGCGCCTTTACCGCCTGCGTGACGGAGTGCTGCATGAAGAAGAAGGTGAAGGCCGGCCCTTCGACTATCTGAACGATGAACAATAAACCCGAAACCGGAAAGCTCGAATTAACCATTATCGGTAAAGGCCCCGAGGTAGAAAAAGTTAAAAGCATTTCACCACAGAGGACACGGAGGACACAGAGAAAAACATTTAGATTTGTTATGCGCCTGCGGCGCTATAAAAAATAAAAAACCTCTGTGTCCTCCGTGTCCTCTGTGGTGAAAAATAATACTACTATCCTATAACAGGAAAACCACATCAATATGTCACACGACCACTCACATGACGTCCCCGAATCCGGCAAACGCCTGGCGATTGTTATTGCGCTTAACTTTATTATTACCATCACGGAGATTATCGGCGGCCTGATGTCCGGCAGCCTGTCGCTGCTGTCCGACGCCCTGCACAACTTCAGTGATGGCATTGCCGTTATTATCGCCTGGATTGCCATCAGGCTTCGCGGCCTGCCCCGCAGCAGTCATTACACCTTCGGCCTGAAACGCGCCGAGGTGCTGGCCGCCGTGATCAATGCCGGCGCCCTGGTTGCTATCAGCATCTACCTGTTCATGGAAGCATGGCAGCATTATATAAATCCACATCCCATTGCCGGCAATATTATGACCATCGTGGCAACGGTGGGACTTGTCGCCAATATTATCGGTACCTGGTTATTGCACCGCGGTTCAAAGGAGAGCATGAACCTGCGCGCGGCCTATCTGCACCTTTTCTCTGATGCCATATCAAGTATCGGCGTCATCCTCGGCGGCCTGGCCATTATGTTTTACGGCATATACTGGAT
>DRLE01000172.1 GCA_011051475.1 Gammaproteobacteria bacterium | reverse complement strand
CTATCAGGCGCCCAAGCCACCACCCGAACGCATATCACTGGGTTTGAACACCCTGAGAAACGCCGGTCAGCGTATTGTGATTGCCACCGGCAGCGGCAAACGCGACGCCCTTGCCCGGCTGCAGGCCGGCCAGGCCCTGCCCGTCGCCCTGGTCGAGCCCGACACCTGGTTTATCGACAAAGCCGCAAACCCGGACAAAACCTGATCGGGCCGGCTTCGTGCAATACAGGAACTAGAAGCGGAAACCGGTTTGCAGGAAGCCGCCCACCGCACCACTGCGGTAGGTAGCGGCAATATCCAGATTAAAGCCAAGCCAGAATCCCAGACCGGCCGACAGGGTCGGCGCAGCCGCATTGTCGGAAATGCCGCTGGCGACATTCTTGCTCGCACCCACGCGCAACTGCACAAAGTCAAAGGCATTGAACTCGGCACCGGCCATCAGGTACTGGGTTTTCAGATCGGCAAAATTCGGATTGGCCAGCAGCGGTTTGTTCGCGGTCAGATCATAATCAATCGCCAGGGTCATCAGACGATTGTGGTAGGCCGCACCCAGGCGCGCGGTGGTATCGAAATTCAGCTTCTGGCCGTTGCCGACATCGAACTCGTCGGTAATCAGATTGCGGATATTCAGGCCCAGACGAATGGAGCGCGTCAGCTCAGCCGCAAGGCCAAGGTCCATCGAAGTAAAGGTACCCAGTGTGTACTGGTTTTCCTTGTCCAGCACATTGCTGACACTGTCGATACTGAGTATGGCCTCGGTATAACCAAAACCCTTGAGGTCGACAATCTTGGGCTTGATACCGACGGACACCTTGCGCTCATACAGCTCAAAACTCTTGGCGAAGGAGGCGCCGAACTCGGTGGCCACTACACCTTCAATATTCAGTTTGTTATAGGCGGTGCTGGTAACCTGCTGTTCCAGCTCTATCAGGGTACAACCGGACCCCGGTGTCGGATCATAGGTACAGGACGGATCGGAAAGCGTACCCGCGCCGATGGCGTCACTGCGCACACTCAGCGCCATGGCGAAGGAATCAAAGGCAATGCCCAGAGCCAGCACACCGCTGACATCGGCGGCCATATCTTTCTCGGCAGTATTGGACACTGCACCGGCCATATCGATAATGGCCTGCCCATAGGCGGGAATATCATTGGCATTCTGTGCGGCAATTCGCCGGTCATCGGCAGCCTGAAAATCCTGGATATCCCCAAGCAGATCATCATTATCACGGGCAAAAACGCCGAAACCCACCAGCAGGGCAAAGTCATCATTCGGACGCTGATTGGTGAGCATGGCCGGGTTGGCCCAGGCTGCCGTGGCCAGGTCGGCGGTGGCGGTGGAGGCGCCGCCCATACCCAGTGAGCGCCCGTCAAAGGTAAAAGGCACGGCCGATACGGACTGACTGAATACGGCCAGGGTAGTCAAAAAAGCAAGCTTGTTCTTCAGGTTCATGTGTTTCTCCCGATTGCAAACCCGGGTGTGGCGCAATCAGATATAAAATTAAGTGTGTTTCACTTACCTGAATATAGTCGGAAAACGGTAAAATTAAACAAATCCGGCACTTCCTGATAATATGAGTTTTTTCTGATGTAGCCGACTGCGCACCACCTGGACCTGATACCGACCATGCACAGCGAAACTCGCCCGACCCCGACCTATGCCGGCCTTTTCCGGCGCCTGTTCGCCATTTTTTATGACGCCTTCCTGCTGCTGGCCATCCTGTTTATTGTCTCCGCCTTCGCCAATGCGCTTAACCAGGGCCAGGCCATACAGCCGGGCGACACTTTTTATCCGCTGTACGTTTTCAGCCTGTTTCTTCTGGCCTACCTGTACTTCGCCTGGTTCTGGATCCACGGCGGCCAGACCCTGGGCATGAAGACCTGGCGCATCCGCCTGGTCAGTGAAAACGGCTACCCCGTTACCTGGAAAACCGCAGCCATACGCTATCTCACCGCAATGCTCTCCTGGGGCCTCTGCTGCCTGGGGTTTCTCTGGGCGCTGTTCGACAGTAAAAAACGCAGCTGGCACGATATCATCAGCGGCACCGTACTGCTTGATCTGCGCGAGAAGAATCAGGGATAAAAAAAACAGCGCTCAGGCCACTTTTTTCATAAAGAAATAACCGGCGCCAAGCACCAGCAACAGGGGAACAGCGGCACTCAGCAGCGGACTGAAATCCAGCGCCACGCCGAGATGATTGAAGGAACGGTTGACCACGTAATAGATGACCCCGATCAGCACCGCCAGAATAACGCGCTGGCCCATACCGCCGCTGCGCGGTGTGGTGGCAAAAACGATGGGCATGGCAATAAACAGCATGACCAGACAGGTCAGTGGCGTAAATACCTTTATCCAGAATGCCAGCAGGTATTCCCTGCTGTCCAGGTTATTATCTTCAAGATAGCGGCTGTAGGCGTAAAGCTCCGAAGCAGACATATCATAGGACTCCAGCTCCAGTACGGTAAACAGCTCCAGCAGTATCAGCCGGTCCATAACCATCTTCTTCTGGCGTTGAACGGTCACGCCTTCGGCTGAAATAGTCGAGCGCTTGAGATTGCGCAAATGCCACTGCTTGTCACGGAACTGTGCACCGCGGGCATAGATGATCGAACTGAGCCGGTAGTTGTTATCCATCTCGTAGACGCGCACATGCTGCAGCCGATGATTTGGCAGGATTTTTTTGACATTGACATAACGGTTGCCATCACGTGCCCAGACATCATTCATGCCTGCTACCAGCAGTTTTTTCTCCATGGCCTGGGCGCGGTAGTTTTTTGCAATCCGGGTTGCCGAAGGTGCAATATATTCACCGATAACCGCTACCAGCAGGGCAACCAGCAAACCCGCCTGTAATACCGAGCGGGTAATGCGCATCGGCGATATACCCGAGGCACGCATGACGATCAGTTCGGAATTGGCCGCCAGGGTTCCCAGTGACAGAATGCCACCGAGCAGCAGGATCGAGGGAGACAGCTCGTACAGCCGTTGCGGCAGTTTCAGCAACACAAAAACCGCCGCCTGCATAACACCGTAGTCGCCGGTGCCGACAGATTTCAGTTGATTGACAAAGTCGATAAAAACGAAAATCGACAGCATAACAAAACAGGCCAGCAAAGCGCCGCTGAAAACCGCCCTGGCAATATAGCGATCAAGAACCATGCCGCCCTCCCTGCATAGTCCCGGCTGAACGGTCTTTCCACAGATAACCGTTTCGTTTCAGCACGAAAAGGGTGACGATAATGGCGATTATATGCACCCAGGAGAAACCCAGCCACAGCGGCACCTTCTGCTGCTCTATCCAGGTATAGCTGACACTGAGCAGATTGGAATAAACCAGATAGAGTATCAATGCCAGCGCCAGCCGGGCATAACGACCACCACGGGGGTCGGTTCGACTCAGTGGCAACGCCAGTACGGCAACAATAAGAGTGGCCAGTGGCAGGGTAAAACGCCATTGCAGTTCGGCCATATCCTCGGGATTAGCCGACCCCCACAGCTGCCGCAGGGTTTTACTGCTTTCCGAAAGATGCACCTGCACCTGCTTCCTGGCAATATGAATGCCATAGTCACGGTATTGAACGATGCTGAAATCCGCCTCCCCGGCATCACCGATATAGTGACGACCATTGTGCATTACCATATAACGCCGACCGTCTTCATCAAAATAATTACTGGTGCCCCGCGCCAGATCGACATGGTTCCTGCCTTCGCGAACCTGCTGAAAGAACACATTACTGATATCGTTGCCATTGTCGTCTTTGCTGTCATCCCTGGCCTCCAGAAACAGCACACCGTTACCTGCCCGATTGAACTGGCCGACCAGCAGGGTATCGACATCCGGCTGACTGCGGATTTCCGCGGCAATATAGGCGCGCTGTTGCACGATCAGCGGCTTGACATAAAGCAGCAGCAGTAAAAGAATGAGTGAGGCAGGCACCACAACCAGCATTAATGGCCGGTACAGCTGCATGGGACCGATGCCAGCAGACATAATCGCCGCCATTTCACTGTCGCGGTAAAGGCGACCAAAGGCCAGCAGGATAGCCATCAGCAGACTGAGCGGAATCAGGATAACCCCGAACTCGAAAAAACTGTTCATCAGATAGGACATAAATGCACTGACCGGTATAACACCCTGTGCCACCCAGCTCAATAAATGCACCACCTCGGTACTGAGAACGATAACCAGCAGGACAAGAAAGACCGAAAGAAAGCTGCCGAGCAGCTCTCTGCTGAGGTATTTATCAATAATGCTGAGTTTCATCGTGACGGTTATGCGTATGCCTTCAATAAGGAACTGAAAAAACAGTGCCTGAAATAACAGAAGTTTAACCTGAAAACTTCCGTAAACGGCAAGGTTCCGCTGATTTGTTTGAAAACAGGCCAAAAAACAAAGATTCGACTACCCTCGACGGCCTAAATTGCATAGAATCTCTAGCCATCATTAAATATCCCTGTAATTCTATTTCCCGGAGTCAGTATGGAATATACCGTCAAAAGCGGCAACCCTGAAAAGCAGCGAATCGGCTGCGTGGTTGTGCCTGTTTATGCTTCCCGTAAACTTTCCGCCGCCGCCCGCACCATCGACAAGGTCAGTAACGGCCAGCTTTCAAACCTGATGCGCCGTGGCGAAATCGAAGGCGACCTGGGCAATGTCCTGCTGCTGCACAATGTGGAAAACACCCTGTGCGACCGCGTCCTGCTGGTCGGTTGCGGCAAGGAGAAGGATATTACGGTCAAAACCTTCTATGAAATCAACCAGCATATGGTCAAGCGCCTGCAAAGCAGCGGCGCGACCGAAATTGCCTCCTACCTGACCGAAGTACCGGTCAAACGCAAGGACCTGAGCTGGAAAATCCAGCACTCCATCGACGCTATTGACCAGACCCTGTACAAGTTCAACCAGCTCAAGTCCGAGAAAAAGGAAGACCGCCGCCCGCTGCGCAAGTTTATCTTCAGCGTCAACGGCCGCAGTCAGCTGATGCCGGGTGAGCAGGCCGTGCGCCAGGGCATGGCCATTTCCGCCGGCATCCACCTGGCCAAGGACCTGGGCAACCTGCCGGGCAATATCTGTACCCCGGAATACCTGGCCAAGCAGGCGCAGATACTGGCCACCCAGCATGACGCCATCAGCACCTCGGTGCTGGAAGAAGAAGACATGGAAGAACTGGGCATGGGCGCCCTGCTTGCCG
>DRLE01000171.1 GCA_011051475.1 Gammaproteobacteria bacterium | reverse complement strand
TCGAGGACGAGCCGCACAATACCACGCGTTTTGTTATTATCGGTGACTACCAGGCGCCGCCCAGTGGCAGTGACCGTACCAGCCTGCTGGTCTTTGCCCACAACCGCCCCGGTTCGCTGTTTGATCTGCTAAAGCCGCTGGCCACGCGCAATATCAGCATGAGCAATATCGAGTCACGTCCCTCTCGCAGCGGTGTCTGGGAGTATGTATTCTTTATCGATATCGATGGACACAAGGACGAGGCGCAGGTGGCCGAGGCCATCACCGAAATCGAGCAGTCTTCGGCCATGGTGCGCGTGCTGGGCTCCTATCCCAAAGCCGTGATATAGAGAAGGGTTCGGGGTTATCGCATGAGCCAATCTTTTCTGAAACTCGCCACGGCCGGTGTGCAGCAGCTGACGCCCTACCAGCCGGGCAAACCGGTCGAGGAACTGGAGCGAGAACTCGGTATCAGCAATTCCATCAAGCTGGCCTCCAATGAAAACCCTTTAGGCCCCAGTCCGCTGGCTGTCGAAGCCATTAACCGGCTCAGCAATAGTGTGAACTATTATCCGGATGGCGGCGGATTTGCACTAAGCCGCGCACTGGCTGACAGTCATGATCTGCAGCCCGGGAATATTACCCTGGGCAATGGTTCCAATGATATCCTGGAACTGGTGACGCGCGCCTTTCTTACACCGCAGCACTCGGCGGTTTTTTCCGAATATTCCTTCGCGGTTTATCCCATCGTGGTGCAGGCCGTGGGCGCCAGGGCGAATATCGCCGCGGCCTTCCCGGAAGATCATGACAGCATGCCGCTGGGGCATGATCCGGCTGCTTTACTGGCAGAGATAAAGGACGATACCCGGATTATCTTTATCGCCAATCCGAACAACCCGACCGGCACCTGGCTGCAACCGGATGCGCTGGAAAAACTGTTCAGCGAAATTCCCGAAAGCGTGATTATCGTGCTGGACCTGGCCTATACCGAGTATATGGACGATGCCCTGAAACCGCCGGTTAAAAAATGGCTGGAACAGTTTCCCAATCTGGTTGTTACACAGACTTTTTCCAAGGTCTACGCGCTTGCCGGGCTGCGTATCGGTTATTCGTTGTCGAACCCGGAAATCGCCGATATCCTCAATCGCGTGCGTCAGCCTTTCAATACCAACAGCCTGGCCCAGGCCGCGGCGCTGGCTTCACTTGACGATGACGAGCACGTCAATAAAAGCGTGGCCATGAACAATGCCGGCAAGGCTTATCTGCAGCAGGCTTTCGATGACATGGGCCTGCGTCATCTGCCGACCATGGGCAATTTTATTTCGGTCCATGTTGCGGGTGATGGCATGGCGCTGTATCAGAAACTGCTGGCGCAGGGTGTGATTGTGCGGCCGGTGGCCAATTACAATATGCCGGAGTATCTGCGGGTGACCATTGGTACGCAGGAGCAGAATGCGCGTTTTATTGAAAGCCTGAAGCAGTTAATCTAAAGCAACGCTGGGCAATGTCATCTTGAGCGAAGTCGAAAGATCTTATACTTCGCAGGCGATGGCATGCACAGTGGCACAAGATTCTTCGGCTGCGCTCAGAATGACAAAACAGAACTATCAGGATTCGCCTAATAACAAGCAGTTTTTTTGCGTTTTTCTTTGCGCATTTTGCGTCCTTTGCGGCAAAAAATAATCTATGACAATAAAGATCAACAATCTCTGCATAATCGGCACCGGCCTTATCGGCGGCTCTTTCGCGCTCGCCCTGAAAAAAGCCGGCGTCTGCGGCCATATCACCGCCGCCGGGCGTAGCGAGGAAACCCTGCAGAAAGCGAAACAGCTCGGCCTGATCGACAGCTACCACATGAACATAGCCGATGCGGTGAAAGACGCCGACGTGGTGTTTGTTTCCGTGCCGCTGGGCGCCATGCAAAGTGTCTTCGAGCAGATCAACCAGGGGCTTCTTGCCGCGGGCAATGACAAGGCGATTATTACCGATGCCGGCAGCTCCAAGCTACGGGTACAGCAACTTGCCGAAGCAATATTTACCGACAGTTCACGCTTTGTCGCCGGCCATCCGATTGCCGGCACCGAGAACAGCGGGCCCCAGGCCGCCTTTGCCGAACTCTATAAAAACCGCCGGGTGATTCTGACGCCGGTTGCGGATACTGACCAGGATGCGATTAAAACCGTGACCGAACTCTGGCAGGCCACCGGCGCCGAGGTGGAAACCATGGACGCCGAACACCACGACAAGGTACTGGCCGCCACCTCCCACCTGCCACACCTGATCGCCTTCGGCCTGGTGCACTGCCTGGAAAACATGGAGGATATTGAAAACGTGTTTCGTTTCGCCGCGGGTGGTTTTCGCGATGTCACCCGCATCGCCTCCAGTGACCCGGTTATGTGGCGCGATATCTGCCTCAATAACCGCGAGCAGATACTGGACATGCTGGCGCGATACAGAACCGAGATGGATATGCTGTATAATGCGCTGGCCGAGTCGGATGGTGAGAAGCTGAAAGAAGTCTTCGAACACGCCAAACAGACCCGCGATAAATTTACGCATTAATGTTTTATCCGCAAATGAACGCGAATAAACGCAAATACAAAGCAGTTTTAATCCACAGGTGAACGCAGATAAACACAGAGTATTTGTCTTATAAACAATCCTGTAGGAGCGGAATTTATTCCGTGAACAATTCGCAGCGTACATGTAAATTCGCGGAATAAATTCCGCTCCTACAGAACGTGCCATTTAAAAACCGTGTTTATCTGCGTTCATCTGTGGAAAACATGTTTTTAACATTTGCGTTTATTCGCGTTGACGTGCATGGATGCACTAATGCCGCAAGCGCATGGAGCGCAGGCGCGGCCATTTGCGGATAAAAAATACCAAAGAGCCATATGAAATACATAGCCAAAGCCGGCAATAACAAAACACCCCTGCAGGGCGAGATTCGCGTTCCCGGTGACAAGTCAATTTCCCACCGCAGTATTATGTTTGCCTCGCTGGCCGAGGGCAGCAGCCGTATTACCGGGTTTCTGGAAGGTGAGGACAGCCTGAATACCCTGCGCGCGTTCCGCGCCATGGGCGTGTCCATCGACGGGCCGGAAAACGGCGAGATTACGATACAGGGCGTGGGCATGCACGGCCTGAAAGCGCCGGGCAGGCCGCTGGATCTGGGTAATTCCGGCACCTCCATGCGTCTGCTGGCGGGTCTGCTTGCCGGGCAGGATTTTGATGTGGAACTGACTGGAGACAGCTCGCTGTCTAAGCGGCCGATGAAGCGGGTGACCGATCCGCTGGCCTTGATGGGCGCGAAGGTCGAAACCGCCGAGGGCGGCCGGCCGCCGCTGAAAATCCACGGCGGGCAGAAGCTCAGGGCGATTCACTATGAAATGCCCATGGCCAGCGCCCAGGTCAAGTCCTGCTGCCTGCTGGCCGGTCTGTATGCCGAGGGCAAAACCTGTGTCACCGAACCGGCGGTGACCCGTGACCATACCGAGCGTATGCTCAGGGCCTTTGGCTGTGAGGTCGAGGTCGAAAACGGCACGGCCTGCGTCACCGGGCCGGCCACCCTGAAAGCCAGTGATATCGATGTGCCGGCCGATATTTCCTCGGCGGCATTCTTTATGGTTGGCGCCAGCATAGCACCGGGCTCCGAACTGACCATCAAGCATGTCGGCATCAATCCGACGCGCACCGGTATTATTGAAATTCTGAAACTGATGGGCGCGGACATAACGCTGGACAATGAAAGCCAGGTGGGCGGCGAGCCGGTGGCCGATATCCGTATTAAAAGCGCGTCCCTGCAAGGCATCCATGTACCCGAAGCGCTGGTGCCGCTGGCCATTGATGAATTTCCCGTGCTGTTCGTCGCCGCCGCCTGTGCCGAGGGCGAAACCGTGGTCACCGGCGCCGAAGAGCTGCGGGTCAAGGAAAGCGACCGTATCCAGGTCATGGCCGATGGCCTGCAGGCACTGGGTGTCGATGCCAGACCCACTCCCGACGGCATGATAATCCAGGGTTGCGGACCCGACGGTACTATCGGTGGTGGCGAAGTCCACAGCCGCGATGACCACCGCATCGCCATGGCCTTTGCCATGGCCTCGCTGCGCGCCAGCGGTGATATCCATATTGAAGATTGCGATAACGTGAATACCTCCTTCCCTGACTTTGCAGGCCTGGCGGCAAGCTGCGGCCTGGATATAGTAGTGAAAGACTGACTTTTTAACCGCAGAGGTGTATTTTTCCGCAAATGAACGCGAATAAACGCAAATAGATGCAAAGGTAAAATATAATGACCCGTTTTTTCCGCAAATGAACGCTGATAAACACAGATATTTGTTTGCAAACAATCCTGTAGGAGCGGATTTTATTCCGCGAACAATTCGCAGCGTACATGTAAATTCGCGGAATAAATTCCGCTCCAGAACGTGCCATTCAGAAACCGTACTTATCTGCGTTCATCTGTGGATAAAAAAAACCGCTTTATATTTGCGTTTATTCGCGTTCATTTGCGGAATAATACACCTCTGCGTCTCCGCGCCTCTGCGGTTCAGCTTTTAAAAAGAAATATGACAAACACAAAAACAGAAAAACCCCAGGTTATCTGCCTCGACGGCCCCAGCGGCGTTGGCAAGGGCACTATCTGCCTGTGCATTGCCGCCGAGCTGGGCTGGCATATCCTGGACAGCGGTTCGCTCTACCGGATCACCGCGCTGGCCTTTTCACGGCAGTTTCCCGGGAAAGCCGTTGCTGAGGTTGATGAGTCGCAACTGGCTGATATTGCTAAGAATCTTGACGTTTCCTATGTCGAAAAAGACGGCAGGCTGCAGATTCTGCTGGGCGGTGAGGATGTCAGCGAGCTGATCCGCGCCGAGGAAATCGGCAATCTGGCCTCACAGGTCGCGGCTGTGCCTGCGGTGCGTGAAGCCCTGCTGGCCCGCCAGCGCGCCTTTTTACAGCCACCGGGGCTGGTGGCCGATGGCCGTGATATGGGTACCGTGGTTTTCCCCGATGCGCCACTTAAAATCTATCTAACCGCCAGCGCCGAGGAACGCGCGAACAGGCGATATAAGCAGTTGAAAGAAAAGGGAATTGATGTTAATCTTGGCAGTCTTGTTGAAGAATTGCGTCAACGTGACGAGCGTGACATGAACCGGAAGACAGCACCGCTGAAACCGGCTTCGGATGCCATCATTATTGATACAACAACACTGGATATCGATCAGGCCTGCCGCGAGGTCATGAACTGGGTGGATAAGAAGATTGTCCACCGGTGACCTGATCGAGGTTACATTGTCATCAGCCGGTAATACCCGGTCTGTATACTGGCAATATCCGGATTCGTAACTGTTCTCCACGAGAAGAAAAGGGTGGCCTGCCGGTATCTATAGCCGGGCGGGCTGTTTGTTTAACTAACCTGTGTCTGTCTGCCGATATCAATATTGCTTAAATATTTGCTGGTATATCAATGGGTCGATAAGCACAACACACTATTAAAAATCTATTATGTCTGAAAGTTTTGCAGAATTATTTGAAGAAAGCCTGAATCAAACCGAAATGAGTCCCGGTGAACTGGTCATTGGTACCGTCACCGATATTTCTGATGGTTATGTCATTGTATCCGTCGGTTTGAAATCAGAAGGGGTGATACCTGTTAGCCAGTTTACCAACATGAACGGCGAGCTCGAAGTTGAAGTTGGTGACGAAGTTGAAGTGGTACTCGAGGCAGTTGAAGACGGATTTGGCGAAACACGGTTATCACGTGAAAAAGCAAAACGCGCCAAGGCCTGGACCACACTGGAAAAATCATTCGAAGCAGAAGAAATTATCAAGGGCGTTATTACCGGCAAGGTCAAGGGTGGCTTTACGGTTGAACTGGGTGATATCCGTGCCTTCCTGCCGGGTTCCCTGGTCGATGTACGTCCTGTTCGCGATACAGCCTACCTTGAAAACAAGGAGCTGGAATTCAAGGTTATCAAGCTTGACCAGAAGCGCAACAATGTTGTGGTATCCCGTCGTGCTGTGGTTGAAAACGAATACAGCGAAGAGCGCGAAGCGCTGCTGGAAAGCATCGAAGAAGGCAAGCCAATCAAGGGCGTGGTCAAGAACCTCACCGATTACGGCGCCTTCCTCGACCTCGGTGGCATCGACGGCCTGCTGCATATCACCGATATGGCCTGGAAACGCGTGCGTCATCCTTCCGAAATCGTTGAAGTCGGCCAGGAAATCGAAGTCATGGTTCTCAAGTACGACAAGGAGAAAACCCGCGTTTCTCTGGGTCTGAAACAGCTTGGTGAAGATCCATGGACCGAAATCGCACGCCGTTACCCCGAAGGTTCACGCCTGTTCGGCAAGGTCAGCAATATCACCGATTACGGCTGTTTTGTTGAAATCGAAGACGGCGTTGAAGGCCTGGTTCACGTTTCCGAAATGGACTGGACCAACAAGAACGTCAACCCTGCGTCTGTCGTAACCCTGGGTGAAGAGCGCGAAGTCATGATTCTGGATATCGACGAGGAACGTCGTCGTATCTCCCTGGGCATGAAACAGTGTCAGCCGAATCCATGGGACGAGTTCTTTGCCACCCACAACAAGGGTGACAAGGTTGTCGGTACCATCAAGTCGATTACCGATTTCGGTATCTTTGTCGGTCTTGACGGCGACATCGACGGCCTGATCCACATGTCCGACGTGTCATGGGATGACAATGCCGAAGATATCGTGCGCAACTACAAGAAGGGCGACACCATTGAAGCGGTTGTTCTGTCCATCGATGCCGAGCGTGAGCGTATCTCACTGGGCATCAAGCAGATGGAACAGGATCCGATTTCAACCTATATCGCCCAGCATCCGAAAGGTTCTATCGTCAAGGGTACCGTACAGTCCGTTGACGCCAAGGCCGCTATCATTGACCTCGGCGAAGGCGTTGAAGGTACCCTGCGTGCTTCCGAACTGTCCCGCGATCGCGTGGAAGATGCTTCTACCGTGCTGAAAGTCGGTGATGAAGTGGAAGCCAAGCTGATGGGTGTCGATCGCAAGAACCGCGGTATTGCGCTGTCTATCAAGGCCAAGGACTACGACGATGAAACCGAGGCCCTGCGTGACTTCTCAGACTCGCAGAATGCCAGCGGTGCGGCGCCGACCCTGGGCGATCTGATGAAAGAGCAGATGAAGGCAAAAGAAGAATCATAATCTTTTGCCGGGATAATTGACCTGAAACATTGTTAATTATCCAACTATCTGCTTTAATCATTGATAGTATTACATTTAATTGTCAGTTAAACGAGGAAGACAAACAATATGGCTGAAGAAATGCAGACCGATGCAATGATGAAATCAGAGCTGATTGAACGCATTGCACGCAAACAAAGTCATCTTGCCTACAAGGATGTAGAGCTGGCGGTTAAGAGTATTCTGGAGCAAATGAGTAATTCGCTTTCCAGCGGAGAACGCATCGAGATACGCGGTTTTGGCAGTTTTTCACTGCATTATCGTCCACCCCGCTCGGGTCGTAACCCGAAAACCGGTGGTTCGGTGTCTCTGCCGGGCAAGTATGTGCCTCACTTCAAACCGGGCAAGGAGCTGCGTGAACGCGTCAATGCCTCCATGCTCAGGGAGAAGGAAGCCGCCGCCAAAGCGGGTGAGTAGGCTTTGTTCCATTAAGGCTATCTGCCACAGGAAATCCGATTAAAGGGCCGCATGGCCCTTTTTTCTTGCCTGTCTGTTTCTCTGTCCGGGGGAAATAACAGGGTCAGAATTAATACCTGCTACCTGAATGCATGTAGCTGGTTTATGATAGACTTTCGCCACGATAATTAAACGAGCCTTTGCGGAGTACTCCTGCCTGCCGGGTGCTCCTGTCTACGGACGAAACGGATACACACTGTGCTAGATTTTTCACAAATGCCTGTCTGGTTTCTGGCGATTATTCCCCTTGCAGTCGTTTTTCTCTGGCTGTTTTTTCGCGTCACCCAGTCGCACAAGCGCCAGCAGTCCACCTTATCCTCCGAATATTTCAAGGGCCTGAATTATCTGCTGAATGACGAGCAGGGCAAGGCGCTGGATATTTTCGTCAAGCTGGTTGAGTCCAACTGGGACACGATCGATACCCACTTTGCTCTCGGCAAGATCTACCGCAAAAACGGTGAAATGGACAAGGCCATCAAGATTCACCAGGGCCTGATTGCGCGCCCGTCACTGCCCGAGCGTTACCGCAGCAAGATACTGCTGGAGCTTGGCTATGATTACCTTGGCGCCGGCTGGTTCGACCGTGCCGAGGGGCTGTTCAAGGAAGTACTGATCGAGGATGCCAGATCGAAAGAAGCGCGGCACAACCTGATCCTGATCTACCAGCAGGAAAAGGACTGGTACAAGGCCATCGATATCGCCGAAGACCTCTATAAGGAAGAGCCTGGCGTTATCGGCCCCATGATTGCGCACTATTATTGCGAACTGGCCGATATGGCCAAAACAAAGGGTGATACCGCACAGCTGGAAAACAATGCTCACAAGGCCCTGAAACACGACAGTAACTGTGTTCGCGCCACTATTTTACTGGCCGACCTGGCAAAAAGCCGTGGCGACTATGCCAGGGCGGTTGAGCTGTACGAAAGTATCGAAAAGCAGGACGCCGAATCCATTATTCTGGTTATTGACGCATTGCTGGAATGCTACCAGCAGCTCGGTCAGGAAGATAAACTGCACGACTACCTCGTCGGCCTGCAGCAACGTCATGCAAACCTTTTCCTGCAGAATGTTATCGCCTCTGTCCTGGAGCAGTCAAAAGGGGAGAAGGCGGCCATGGCCTACCTCTCCGAACGCATCAGGCAGCAGCCCAGTCTAGAGGGTGTGCTGAAACTGATCAGCTACAAGGCGCAGGAAATCGAGGGTGACGAGGTCTTCAAGGACCTGCTGACCGCCATTACCCTGTTGCAGAAAGACGTGGTCGAGTACCGCTGCCAGAAATGCGGTTTCAGCACCAATACGCACTACTGGCTGTGTCCCAGTTGTAACCACTGGGGAACGGTCAAGCCCGGTATTGTCCACCTCGGGCACGGGGTTATCGATAAATCGGAAACCGGCTGACATTGCGAGCAGAATGAAAACCCAATCCCCCGTTATTGTTGCACTCGACTTTCCCTCTGAAGCAGAAACCCTGAAACTGGTTGAGCAGCTCAGTCCCGATATGTGTCGTCTCAAGGTCGGCAAGGAGCTGTTTACCCGTTGTGGCCCCTCACTGGTGCGTCGTCTGGTCGATGCCGGTTTTGATGTTTTTCTCGATCTGAAGTATCACGATATTCCCCATACCGTGGCGCAGGCCTGCAGGGCAGCCGCCGACCTCGGTGTCTGGATGCTCAATGTACACGCCCTGGGTGGCGAAAAGATGATGCTTGAGGCCAAAACCGCGCTGTCTGATTCCGGCGCGCCGCTGCTGATCGCCGTAACCTGGCTGACCAGCAGCGGCCAGGCCGAGCTTGATGCACTGGGCATACCCGCCACGCCGGAACAGATGGTGCTGCGCCTGGCGAAAATGACGCAGAATGCCGGTCTTGACGGTGTGGTCTGCTCCGCACAGGAGGCGGTGGTACTGCGTGAGCAGGCCGGTACTGATTTTCTGCTGGTTACGCCCGGTATCCGCCCGGCGGATGCCAGCAGGGACGACCAGCAGCGCGTGGTGACGCCGCAGCAGGCCATGACCAACGGTTCCAGTTACCTGGTCATCGGCAGGCCGATTACGCAATCTCCCGATCCCTGTAAGACAATTCTTACAATCAATTCCTCCCTGGTCTGACTGACAGCGGCCTCGTATTTCGCTATTCTGCGCCTGTCCGGCTGGACTTGCCGGATATCAACCCATCCTAAACAATCGTTTTCAATCAATGGTTTATCCAGGGAGGATAAAATGAAAATACTTCACACACTGTTTCTTGCTGCCATGCTGATGTTTTCCAGCGCCGCTTTTGCCGCTTCGGCTACCGTCGGCAAGCTGAATATCAATACCGCCAGTGCCGAGCAAATTGCTGAAGGCATGAACGGCATCGGTGACAGCAAGGCCAAAGCCATCGTGCAGTACCGCCAGAAACACGGCAAGTTCAGGTCGCTGCAGGATCTCGAGAAGGTCGATGGGGTAGGTGCCAAAACAGTCGAGAAGAACAGGGATAAGATAAGCCTTTAGTCTGCCGGCTGTATGTTTGGTCGTTGGTTGTTGGTCATTCGTCATTCGTTAAAATCGTTGACCAACGACCAACGACCAACGACCAACGACCAACGACCAATAACCATTCCTTTACTCGCCAGATCAGGTAAAATCCACCCACCGGTCCTATCCGAAAATCACCCTTGAGTTCCGATGAATCTGTTTGAACAGGCCATGCAGTGCCTGCAAATCGACGACCCGCAGAAAAAGGTCGAAGCGACCCTGCGCCTTGACAGACGCTGGCAGCAGAACGCGCTGTCGATGGATAAATCAGTC
>DRLE01000170.1 GCA_011051475.1 Gammaproteobacteria bacterium | reverse complement strand
GCGGGCAGCCCGGCACATAAATATCGACCGGCACGATGCGGTCACAGCCGCGCACCACGGAATAGGAATAATGGTAATGGCCGCCGCCGTTGGCGCAGGAGCCCATGGAAATCACCCAGCGCGGCTCGGCCATCTGGGCATAGACCTTGAGCAGCGCCGGCGCCATTTTATTACACAGGGTGCCGGCAACGATCATGACGTCGGACTGGCGCGGGCTGGGGCGGAACAGGATGCCGAAGCGGTCGAGGTCGTAACGCGAGGCGCCCGCCTGCATCATTTCCACCGCGCAGCAGGCCAGGCCGAAGGTAACCGGCCACATGGAGCCGGTACGTGCCCAGTTGATCAGTTTGTCGGCCGAGGTGGTGACAAAACCTTTTTCGAGAACACCTTCTATTCCCATTCCAGTGCTCCTTTTTTCCACTCGTAGATAAAGCCAATGACCAGTATGCCCAGAAAAATCGCCATGGCGATGAGACCGAAGCCACCAATGGTATCGAGGGCTACCGCCCAGGGAAAGAGAAAGGCGATTTCAAGGTCAAAGATAATAAACAGGATGGCGACAAGATAGTAGCGCACATCGAATTTCATACGGGCGTCTTCGAAGGCCTCGAAGCCGCATTCAAACGGGGAGTTTTTTGCTTCGTCGGGTTTTGACGGGGCGAGGACGAAACCACCGATAAAGATAGCACCAACGCCAACCAGCATACCTATAATAAGAAAAATCAGGACCGGTAAATAATTTTCGAGCATGGTTGACCCTATAAAGTTATATCCCTGATTATTTTTCTGCCGGGCGTCCTGCCCTGTTATTTCTGCAAACGCCGGAACCCTGTCCGGTCTGCATATCTGGTGCCGATGGCCGGAGTCGAACCGGCACGGCTTACGCCACTACCCCCTCAAGATAGCGTGTCTACCAATTCCACCACATCGGCAATGTTCTTTTCTACTCTGCCGGCGGCGGGACATCCTCGTCTGCTGTGCTGCTGTCGACCTGCTTTGCAGCTTCTCCGGGCGCCTCCGTCGCGGCATCGTCAACGGCCGGCGGCGGAATATCTTCGGCCGGCGTTTCCACGGCGGGAACCTCGACAGCTGGTGAACTTATCTTGTCCAGCACGCTGTCATCCTGCATATCACGATGCGCCGCCATATAGGCCAGAGCAAGGCTGTTAAGGAAAAAAAGTGTGGCAAAAATCGCCGTGGTTTTACTTAAAAAATTGGCCGAACCCGAGGCACCGAAAACGCTGCCGGCACCGCCGCCAAAAGACGCACCCGCCGAAGCACCGGCGCCTTTTTGCAGTAAAACCAGGGTGATTATACCCAGTGACAGAACAACATGTAATACAAGAAGTAGAATATCCACCTAAAAACCTGCTTTAATATTTACCCGAAAGACACCGGGCTGAAAATGACTTTGCGCTCTATTCCGCAGCCTGACAGATTGCCAGAAAATCCTCGGCTTTCAGAGAAGCGCCACCGATCAGACCACCGTCGATATCCGGCTGACCAATCAGTTCCTTTGCATTGCCCGGATTCATGCTGCCGCCATAAAGAATGCGCACCTTGTCGGCCACATCGGCATTCAGCGCGGCAATTTTGCCACGAATAAAGGCATGCACTTCCTGCGCCTGCTCAGGCGTGGCCGTCTTGCCGGTACCGATCGCCCAGACCGGCTCATAGGCAATGACGCCATCGGCCAGCGCTTCGACACCTTCGAGGTCGATAACCGCGTCAATCTGGCGGGCGCAGACGTCATTGGTAATGCCGCCTTCACGTTCCTCCAGGGTCTCGCCGATACAGAAGATGGGCTTGATACCATTACGACGGGCAGCAGCAAAACGCTTCGCCACCAGCTCGTCACTTTCACCGTACAGGGAACGACGCTCGGAATGGCCGACAATGGCATATTCACAGCCAACGTCCTTTAACATTTCAGCGGAGATTTCACCGGTAAAGGCGCCCTTGTCCTGATCGCAGACATTCTGACCGCCAACCTTGATGGCCGTGCCGTCAGCGGCGCCGGAAACGCGGGGGATATACACGGCAGGCGGACAAACCACGACTTCTGCCTTGCTTACAGCAGACATACCTGCCTTGATACCTGCCATCAATTCTTTGACTGATTCACTGGAACCGTTCATTTTCCAGTTGCCAGCTACCATCACCTGACGCATTCTTCTCTCCACGTTAATTAAAGGCTATATTTTCAAAGGGAATGAAGGATACCTGCCGGTGGGCAATAAATCAATCTTGCATAAAGGGTATTTATGGCGTGAGGGGATAGATTTTGTTTATTCGGCGATAAAACGGCGTCGTTGGTCGTTGGTCGTTGGTCGGGCGTCCCGGCCCCGTACCTTTACCTGCTATTACGAATAACGAAAGACGAACGACGGATATCTATCAAGCCGCCTGCCCGGCTGAGCGCACCGCATCGGCGATGGTGCTGGCCAGCTCACTAACCAGCGCCTCGTCTTCACCCTCGACCATGACGCGAATCAGCGGTTCAGTGCCGGAGGGGCGCAGCAGCACGCGGCCGCGGCCATTCAGGCGGCCTTCGGCCTGCTCCACAGACTGCTGCACGGAAGAGGCCTGCATCGGGTTATTATTGCCCTGCAGCGGCACATTGATCATAACCTGCGGGAACTTGTCCATGCCGGCGCGGGCATCGGCCAGGCTGATGTCATGCTGCACCAGATGCGCCAGCACCTGCAGTGCCGAGATAATGCCATCACCGGTGGTGGTGCGGTCCAGACAGATAATATGGCCGGAAGACTCGCCACCGATCTGCCAGTTGTTTTCATTGAGCAGTTCCAGCACATAGCGGTCACCCACCTTGCTGCGGGCGAATTCCAGTCCCAGCGATTTAATCGCCAGCTCCATGCCCAGATTGGACATCAGGGTACCGACAACACCGCCGATGGACACACCCTGCTGCTGGCGAGACTGGGCGATTATATAGATCAGCTCATCACCGTCCACCACTTCGCCTTTATGATCAATCATCAGCACGCGGTCACCGTCACCGTCAAAGGCAATACCCAGGTCGGCGCCCTCTGCTTTCACCCGCGCAATCAGGGCTTCGGGATGCGTGGAACCGCATTCCAGGTTGATATTCAGGCCGTCCGGCTTGTCACCAATGCTGATCACATCGGCGCCCAGTTCGGCAAAAACCTTGGGGGCGATGTCGTAGGTGGCGCCATTGGAGCAGTCGAGAACGAGTTTCAGGCCGTTTAAACGCAGATGCATGGGGATGGACGCCTTGCAGGCTTCAATATAACGTCCCTGGGCATCAACGACGCGGTAGGCCTTGCCCAGCACGGCGGACTCAACGATCTCCATTTCGGACTCGAACATGGCTTCGATGGCATGCTCCAGCTCATCATCCAGTTTCTTGCCTTCCGGTGAAAAAAACTTGAGGCCGTTGTCATAATAGGGATTGTGCGAGGCGCTGATAACAATACCGGCCGAAGCACGCAGGGTACGCGCCAGGTAGGCAATGCCCGGGGTCGGAATTGGCCCGAGCAGCTCGACATCGACACCGGCGGCCGACAGGCCGGCTTCCAGCGCGGACTCGAACATATAACCGGAAATACGGGTGTCCTTGCCGATGACCACGCGCTTGTTAAGACCGGCTTCCTGCGCTCTTGAGGCCAGCACCCTGCCGACCGCCCAACCCAGCTTGAGCACCTTGTCCGGGCTCATCATGCCGGAACCGACCTTGCCGCGAATACCGTCTGTACCAAAATATTTTTTAGTCATGCTTTTATTCCTTGATGTCATCGGCCACTGCTGCACACAGGGCCAGGGCGTCACGGGTTTCCTTTACATCATGCACACGAAAAAACCGCACACCTTTACTACAGGCAATAACCGCCGCGGCTACGCTGGCGGCCATGCGCTCATTCACTTCTCTGCCGAGCAACTGCCCGAACATACTCTTACGGGAAACACCCAGCAGCACGGGATAGCCCAGGGCGCAAAACTGCTGTATTTCCTTTAGTAAAGATAGGTTATTTTCCAGGGTTTTGCCAAATCCAAAGCCCGGATCAAGAATAATATTCTGCTTTTTAATCCCCCCGGCAATACAGCATTCCGTTCGCTGCAGCAGGAACTGCTTTACCTCGGCAACCACATCCGTGTACTGCGGCCGCTCCTGCATGGTCTGCGGCGTGCCCTGCTTGTGCATCAGGCACACGGCCACCTGCCTGTCGGCGCAGACCTCGACAGCGCCATCGGCCAGCAGGGCATTGACATCATTGACCAGCGAGGCGCCGGCATCAATGGCCGCGGCCATGACTTCCGGCTTGCTGGTATCGATGGAAATGACCACATCGCTGTGCTGGCGGATCTTTTCAATAACGGGAATAACGCGCTCGAGCTCTTCATCGAGCGCTACGGGGACAGCCCCGGGGCGGGTGGATTCGCCACCGATATCGATGACCTG
>DRLE01000169.1 GCA_011051475.1 Gammaproteobacteria bacterium | reverse complement strand
GTACCCAGCAGGGCATCGACAATGACGCCGGCCTTTTTGATATAGGCTGTATCGGCATGGTAGTTATGTCCGACCTCACACCAGTCCTGCCAGGCCTGACGGGCCTCGTTTTGCAGTTTTTCCGGATCGCTCAGGCTGACCACGCTGATATCATAATCTGCCAGCCGCAGCAGTCTGGCCACGACATAACCATCGCCCGCATTATTGCCTCCGCCGCAGACAACAAGAATATTTTTACAACGCGAGTAGTCTGCTTTGATTACCTCGAACACGGCTTTGCCGGCGCGCTGCATCAGGGTGTAGGCGGGAATATTGTGCTGCTGTATGGCCAGCTGTTCGAGCTGAACGACTGAGGCGACGTTGTAGAGTGTGGTTGGCAGGTTTTGCATGGTTTTATTTTATCCGCAAATAAACGCGAATAAACGCAAATAAAGACTTTATTTTTCCACAGTCATGTAGGCCGGCATAAGCGATAGCGTTGCCGGCAAAAGAACCCAAAACGCCGGCAACGTTCCTTATGCCGGCCTACGACTGCATAAAATCCGATCCAAAAAACATTTGCGTTTATTCGCGTTCATTTGCGGATAAAAAATGCTTCTAAACCAGCTTTTCAACACCACCCATATAAGGCTTCAACACCTCCGGAATCAGCACGCTGCCATCTTCCTGCTGGTAATTTTCCAGTACCGCCACCAGGGTGCGGCCAATGGCCAGGCCGGAGCCGTTGACGGTGTTGAGCAGTTCGGGCTTGCCGGTTTCGGGGTTACGCCAGCGCGCCTGCATGCGCCGCGCCTGAAAATCGGTAAAGCAGCTGCAGGAGGAGATTTCGCGGTAGGTATCCTGTCCCGGCAGCCAGACTTCCAGGTCATAGGTCTTGGCCGCGGAAAAACCGACATCACCGCTGCACAGAACCACGGTGCGGTACGGCAGTTCGAGCTTCTGCAGAATGGTCTCGGCGTGCGCGGTGAGTTCCTCCAGCGCATCCCAGGCCTGGTCGGCGCTGACCAGCTGCACCATTTCCACCTTGTCAAACTGGTGCTGGCGAATCATGCCGCGCGTGTCCTTGCCGTAGGAACCGGCCTCTGAGCGGAAACAGGGCGTATGACTGGTCAGCTTCATCGGCACCTGGTCGGCCTCAAGGATTTCGCCGCGGGCGATATTGGTGACAGGCACCTCGGCCGTCGGTATCAGATAATGCCCGGCCTCTTTGTCCACGCAGAACAGGTCTTCCTCGAACTTGGGCAACTGGCCGGTACCGCGCAGGCTGTCGCTGTTGACGATATAGGGCACATAGACTTCGGTGTAACCATGCTCATTGGTATGCACATCCAGCATAAACTGAATCAGGGCACGGTGCAGTTTCGCCATCTGTCCGCGCATGACCACATAGCGCGAACCGGTGAGCTTGCTGGCGGTTTCAAAATCCAGCCAGCCGTTTTTCGCGCCCAGGTCAACATGGTCCTTAACTTCAAAACCGAACTTCTTCGGCTCGCCCCAGCGGCGGATTTCAACATTGTCGTCTTCATCCCTGCCCACGGGCACCGACTCGTGCAGCAGGTTGGGAATACCCATCATAATGGCATCGATCTGCTGCTGGATTTCATGCAGACGGGTTTTGGCGGCATCGAGTTTCTCGCCCAGACCGGCGACCTCGTCCAGCAGAGGCTGAATATCTTCACCGGCCGCCTTGGCCTTGCCAATGGATTTGGAGCGGGTATTTCTTTCGTTCTGCAGCTGTTCGGTTTCGATCTGGCAGGCCTTGCGTTCCTGCTCCAGTCTTTCCAGCGTCGCCACGTCCAGTTCGAAATTGCGTTTTTTCAGCTGCTCGGCAACCGAGGCCAGCTCGCTGCGGATGAGTTTTGGATCTAGCATAGTAGTCTTTCAGGCTCAGGTAAGTTTGGCGTCAAAGGTTAATATGTGGCACTGCGGAACAATGTCTTTCAGCGAGTGGATAACAGACTGCACCTTTTCATCTTCATCGAAAAATTCAATCACCACCGGCAGGTCAAAAGACACATCGAGCAGCACCGAAGAATGCATCTCCCCGGAACGACCAAAACCGCTGATACCGCGAAATACAGTCACGCCATTCACCTTGTGTTCGTCATGCAGGCGCTTGAAAATTTTTTCATACACATGTTGACCTTCGGTAACATAGATTCGAGCAACGGTGACTTTCATTTTATACGCCTCAGGATTGTCTTATATCTGGCGGCCGACATTAACACCAAACCATACGGCGACGATGCACATCACCAGGCTCAGCCCCATATTCAGCAGGGCACGGTTAATATCCCCCTGTTCCAGCAGGTTAAGTGTTTCGATGGAGAAGGTGGAGAAGGTGGTAAACGAACCAAGAAACCCCACCAGTATCGCGGCGCGCCACTCCGGGCCGAGACTGACACTCATACGTTCGAGCAGGATAATACTGAGCACGCCCATGAGGAAAGAACCGGCCACATTGACAAACAGGGTACCATAGGGAAAGTCGCGACCAAACAGCGAATAAACACCCAGTGATGCGCCATAGCGCGAAATGGCGCCAATGGCGCCACCGCCGGCGATAAACAGCAGGGTCTTGATCATGCCCGCAGCCTTGGCTTGTTGAGTGGCCGGTACATGCTCAGGCGATGGAAACCTTAACCTGATCGGCCACGCTCTGGTACTCATCGAGCTGGTCGAAGTTCAGGTAACGGTAGATATCGGCCGACATGGGCTCGATCTCCTTCACGCCCTGCATGTATTCCTCGATGCTGGGAATATGCCCCAGGGCCGCAGCCACCGCACTCAGCTCGGCCGAAGCCAGATAGACATCGGCGCCATTGCCCAGGCGGTTGGGAAAGTTGCGGGTCGAGGTCGAGACCACGGTGGCATTGTCACGCACCCGCGCCTGGTTGCCCATGCACAGCGAACAGCCCGGAATCTCGGTGCGCGCGCCGGCGCGACCGAAGATATTGTAGATACCCTCTTCCATCAGCTCATGCTCGTCCATCCGCGTCGGCGGTACCACCCACAGGCGGGTCGGCAGACTGCTGACTTTTTCCAGCACCTTGCCGGCGGCACGGTAATGGCCGATATTGGTCATGCAGGACCCGATAAAGACTTCATCAACATGGGTGCCGGCCACTTCGGACAACGGTTTTATATCATCCGGGTCATTCGGGCAGGCGAGCAAAGGCTCGGTGATGGTATTGAGATCGATCTCGATGACTTCAGCATACTCGGCATCGTCATCGGCCTTCATCAGCTGCGGGTCCTGCAGCCATTTTTCCATGGCGGCAATACGGCGTTCGAGCGTGCGCCTGTCTTCATAGCCGTTGGCGATCATCCATTTCAGCAGGGTGATATTGGAATTGAGGTATTCAATAATCGGCTCCTTGTCCAGATGCACGGTACAGCCATTGGCCGAGCGCTCGGCCGAGGCATCGGACAGCTCGAACGCCTGCTCCACT
>DRLE01000168.1 GCA_011051475.1 Gammaproteobacteria bacterium | reverse complement strand
TGTTCATCATAGTTTTTTCCTGGTATCAGGAGCCTTAAAAAGGTTCAATATAGTTAGGGAACCTCTGATTAATAACGATTTTGTCATCCTGAGCGCAGCGTAGCGAAGTCGAAGGATCTTTTACCACTGTGCAATCAACGAATTACGGAGTATAAGATTTTTCGACTCCACTCCGTTTCGCTCAAAATGACATTAATCAGAGGTTCCTTTACGTTTCTTCGCGTTTTTTTGCGCTCTTTGCGTCTTTTGCGGCAAAACAACCATACCCCGACTCCACCAGCCATACCAGAATACCGCCGATGGCCCCCAGCAGGTGCGCCTCGGTCAGTACGTGCCCGCCGGCCATGTCTTCCGAGCCCGGCAGGGCGCCGTTGAAAAACTCCCAGCCCAGCTTGCCCAGCAGTACGGCGGTGAGTACATAACCGCTGAGCGGGTAGAACCTTATCTCTCGCAGGGCGCCGTAGAGGAACAGGCCGTGCAGTACACCGGAGAGGCCGACATAGTTATGAATCTGCGGCATCCACCACCACAGACCGATATTGATCGTCGTGGCGGACACCAGGATAACCGTCAACCACTGCCAGAAGCTGGCGTGATTGCTGAAAAAGAACGCCACAATGGCCAGCCCGGCCATATTCAGCACCCAGTGCGACCAGTTAAGGTGAACAATATGCCCGGACAACAACAGCCAGTAACTGCCCTGCGCCACCTCTTCACGGTCAAAACGCCAGGTATTTACCTGATCCAGCGACTGCAGAGAAAATGACAGCACGAACAGCAGCAACCAGAGCAGGTGGCTGGAATGAAAACGGTAATGAAACTTTCCGTGGCTGTAGGCAGTCTTTGTCATAGGCAGTTAAGTCGGCATTTGTTATGATGCTTTGCTATTATTTTATACATCTTCGGCAATCACCCGAGTTTATCGAAATTAACCCTTGCCGGCTCAGGATTCTGCCCTGACTTGCAACTTACTGGAGTTATTGACGTGCTGTACCCAGAAAAAAACCGTTCCGCAAACAGAATCAAGCCACACCGCCCTTCGCGCATGCAGCAGGGCTTTACCCTGATCGAAATCATGGTCGTCGTGGTTATTATCGGCATTCTCGCCAGCGTGGTGGTGCCGCGTATTATGGACAATCCGGACAAGGCTCGCCAGGCCAAGGCCAAGAACGATATTCGCGCCCTGGAAAGTGCCCTGGACATTTATCGCCTCGACAACTTTGTCTATCCCACTACCGACCAGGGCCTGGAAGCGCTGGTCAGCCAGCCGACCACACCGCCGGAGCCACCCAACTGGAAACAGGGCGGTTACATCAAGAAACTGAACAAGGACCCCTGGGGCAATGACTATCTCTATCTCAACCCCGGCGAGCACGGTGAGATCGACATTTACTCTCTCGGCGCCGACGGCGCACCCGGCGGCGAAGGTCCGAACAAAGACATCGGTTCGTGGGATCAGGACTAAAACCGCGCTTTTTCAGGCAGGCATGGCTGCCGGCATCCAGCCAGGCCGGTTCAGAACACCGTCATAGCCGCATATCGGTACCTGCCCGGTTCCAGCGCGGCTTTACCCTGCTGGAACTGCTGGTCGTGGTGGTGATTGTCGCCATACTGTTTACCTATACCACGCTGGCCATTCGCAGCGACACACCCGAAGACCTGATCAGAACCGAAGCCCTGCGCCTGCAACGTCTGGTGCAGCTGGCGCTGGATGAAGCCATTCTTCGCGGCGAGGAATACGGCCTTGAGGTCAAGCTGGACGGCTACCGCTTTCTGCGTTTCAACCAGAACCAGTGGCAACCGCTGGAAACGGACAAGCAGCTGCGCCCGCGCGAACTACCCTATGACATGGAAATGGAAATGCGCCTGGAGGATACCGAGATTATTATCGACCCCGGTAATGACAGTATGTCGGAACAGATACTCAACCTTGACGGCGAGGACGGCGAGAAAAAAAAGCGCCGCGCCAAACCACAGATCTATCTGCTGTCCAGCGGCGAGATAACCCCCGAGTTTGAAATCCGGCTGTTTATACTGGGCGTGGAAGCCAGCTTTATTGTCAATGGCCGTTTTGACGGGGCTGTGACCATGAAGGCCAGCGAGCTTTAGCGAAGCAGTGAATAGTGAATAGTGAATAATTTTTTCATGATCCATAATGGTTAACAGGCACACCCCTTCCTTTCGTACCGTTGCCGGCTTTACATTGATTGAAGTCATGGTGGCGCTGACGATTATTGCGCTGTCGCTGGGGGCGCTGATCAGCAGCTCGGGGACACAGGCAAGCAGTGCCGGTTATCTGAAACAGAAAACCCTGGCGCACTGGGTGGCGATGAATGAACTGACGGAGATACGCCTGGCAAAGACCTTTCCTGATGTCGGCAAAAAGAAAGGCTCGACCGAGATGGCCGGTCACGAATGGTACTGGCTGCGCGAAACAAAAAAAACCGAAGACAAGAATGCGCGCCAGGTCAGCTTTACCGTCTACAGTGACAAGGCGCGCGAAAAAAGCCTGATCCGGCTGACCGGTTATGCCAACCGTTAAGCACAGATCGGCAACCTTGCAGCAGCAGCGGGGTTTTACCCTGCTGGAACTGCTGATCTCCAGCATTATTTTCGCCATTATGGCCATTATGGCCTACGGCGGCCTGAACAATGTCATCAAGAACAGCGAGGCCTCAAAACAGTCGCTGGCCCGCCTGCAGCAGGTGCAGCAGAGCGTTGCCATTATCAGCCGGGACTTCAGCCAGATCATCCCGCGTGCGATTCGCGACGAATACGGTAACCGTCAGCCCTATGTGGTCGCCGGCAATAATATCGACCAGCTGGTCGAATTTACCCGTGGCGGCCGCGTCAACCCGGCCAGGCTGCGCCGCAGTTCATTGCTGCGTGTTGCCTACCAGGTTGACGAAGACAAACTGGTGCGCCTGCAATGGCCTCAGCTTGACCGCGCCCAGGGCGTCGAACCGCGAAGAACCGAAATTCTCGATGGCCTGGAAGAGGTCAGGCTGCGCTTTCTCAACAAACAGGGAAAGTGGAGCGAACGCTGGCCACCGCTGAACAATACCGGCAATGCGGCCGGCAAGCAGACACTGTACGCCATTGAAATCGTGCTGGAACTGGAGGACTGGGGCAAGATACGCCGCCTCTACGCTCTGAACTGATGCGCCCCTTACCCAACATTGCAAAGCGAACAGCCACACGGCGACGACAGAAAGGCGTGGCCATTATTACCGCCCTGCTGATTGTCACCATCGCCGCCACCATCAGCATTACCATAAGCACCCGTCTGCAGCTGGACGTGCGCCGAACCGCCAATCTTGTCGCCAGTGACCAGGCCTGGTTCTACCTGCTGGCTGCCGAGGAATGGTCACAACGTATCCTGCGGGACGACAAGAAGGAAAGCAGCATCGACGATCTCAGCGAAGCCTGGGCCTTCGAACTGCCGCCGCTGCCCGTCGAAGGCGGCACCATACAGGGACGGCTGACCGATCTGCAGGCCTGCATCAATGTCAACACGCTGATCAATGAAAACGGCATCAACCTGGTCACCGAGAAACGCCTGCAGCAGTTGTTCAGGTCACTCGGCCTCAACCCCGGCCTCACCCAGGCCATTACCGACTGGATCGATACCGACCTTGAAACCACCAACCCCAACGGCGCCGAAGACGGTTATTACCTGAACCTGCAAAAGCCATACCACACCGCAAACACCGCCATGCAAAGCATTACCGAGCTGCGCCTGGTCAAGGGATTCGAGGACCCGAAGGTTTACCAGGCAGTGGCACCCTACCTGTGCGCCTTTGATACCGGCGGCAATGAAATATCCATCAACGTCAACACAGCCAGTGCTGAAGTGCTACAATCTCTGTCAGAAAAAATGACGGAAAACCTGGCCAAAGACATTATTGAACGACGCCAGGATGAACCGTTCAACGACATAAAAGACTTCACCGGTTTTTCCGGCCTGAAGGATATAATAAAAGACACGAAACAGCTTTCAACCAGCAGCGACTACTTCCTGCTGCGCACCCAGGCTGTTATCGGCCAGGCAAACAGGGTTATGTACAGTATTATTTACCGTGACGACAGCGGCAAAACCAGCATTATCGCCCGCTCACAACGCACCTTGTAACAGGCCGGACTACAGGAAACGCACAAACCAATGAGTGAAACCCTGCTCATCCATTACGACATCAACAATGCCCGGCATGCCTGCTGGGCATTGTGTAATGAGCGTGGTGAACTTACCGGCAGACTCAGTTCGGGCAGCATCGACGAACTGAAGGATGCCGCCGCCAGCGAAGCCCTGGCCGGCCTGCCTGTAGTGGTACTGCTGAACAGTTACTGTCTGCACATCACCAGTCTGCAACTGCCGACGCAGAACATGCAGAAGATGCTCAGGGCCATTCCCTACGCCATCGAGGAATACATTGCCGAGGATATCGAAGATTTCCATTTCGTTGTCGCCAGAAACAAACATAACAACCGCACCGCCGTGGTCGGCATTGACCGTGAAACCCTGAAAAACATAATCCAGCTGTTCCAGGATATCGGCCTGTTTGTCGAAACCATTATTCCCGACGCGCTCTGCCTGCCCGCCGGCAAACAGGGCGAAACCAGCCAGTGGGCCTGCCTCAACTATGGCGAGGACTGCTACCTGCAGACGGACCCGCTGACCGGCATGGTCTATACCAGCGATGTTTTTCCCTACGTGCTCAGGCGCACGTTTGGTGAAGAAGAACAGGAAGCACCGCAGAAACTGCTGCTGTTTTCCGAGCAGGAACACAGCGAAACCTTCGATACCCTGTTCGATGAAAACATGCTTGCCGAACTTGAACAGAAAAACGAGTCACTGGAAATTATCCGCGTCAGCTACAACCAGCACCCGCTGGTCATCTTCTGCGGCCATTACCGCCAGGCACTGCCGCTCAACCTGCTGCAGCACAAATTCAAGGCAAAACGCAAAAGTTCCGGTTACTGGCAATACTGGAAACTGCCGGCCGCCCTGGCCGCCTGCGCTCTGGTGCTGTACCTTGGTATTGCCGCTTTTGAAAAAAACCGGCTTGCCGAACAGAACCGGCAGATGTACGCGCAGATCGTCAAGATCTACAAAAGAGCTTTTCCGCAAAGCCGCAAGATCGTCAATCCACGTGTACAGATGGAACAGAAACTGAAGGAACTCAAGGGCGCCGGCGGGAGCAACAGCAATGACCTGCTCTTCCTGCTGGCAGAATCCTTCGGCAGCCTGGACAATACCGGCACCGTCAGCATTCAGTCCATAACCTACCGCAACCATCGCATGGACATTTCCCTGGACAGCAAGAACCTGCAGGCCATTGAAAACCTCAACCGCGAGCTGAACAAAAACCCGAACATCCGGGCCGAGATTGTTTCCTCCTCCTCGGAGAAGGACCGGGTCAGCGGCAATATACGTATCGAGGGCCGCAGCAGTGCAGGCAACAGTATGAGCAAGAGCGGAGGCAGGGGCTGATGCAGCAGTTACAGCAGATCAAGCAATGGTATTACTCGTTGCCACAGAAAGAACAGTGGATGGTCAGTGGCACCGCGATATTCGTCCTGCTGACGCTGTTCTATCTTGTTATCTGGGAACCACTCAAGCTCGGCCTGGAAGAAGAACAGCAGAAACTGCAGAGCCAGCAGGAAATCCTGCTGTGGATGCAGCAGGCCGCCTCTGAGGTCAGAGCCCTGCGAAGTGCGGGCACTCGCAACAGCATACGCGACAAAAACAAGGCGACCACCCTGGTCATTGAGCAGACGGTAAGAAATGCCGGGCTTAAAAATGCGGTTGATAAAATCGAGTCATCCGCCAATAATGGCGCGCGCGTCAGCCTGCGCGAGGCCTCTTTCAACCAGATGCTGGTCTGGCTGAACACCCTGGCCACGCATTATGGAATCACCGTTGCCAGCGCCAATATCGAGCGCGCGGAAAAACCCGGGCGGGTCAATGCCAGGCTCACCTTTGAACGTCCTTAAGCCCCTGGAATCTCCGTTATAATCGCCCGCATGAAAAAACGCTACTATATACTGACGTTTGTTATTGCCTACCTGGTGCTGCTGCTTGCTACCCTGCCGGCAAACCTGTTCAGCAGCATGGTCAATGACAATACGCCGGTACGACTCCAGGGCGTATCCGGCACGCTGTGGAACGGTCAGGCCCTGTTGATCAGCGCACCGGGCAACATCACGCTGGAAAAAACCCGCTGGTCCTTCGCACCACTGGCACTGCTGAGCGGGCGCCTGGCCTTCGATGTCGAAACCCGGTTGCTGGACAATACCATCCGTGCCCGCGCCGGCAGTTCTCTGCTCGGCACGGTTTTCGTCAGCGAGCTTTCGGCCAGACTGCCGGCCAGCACGGTGGCCGAGCTGGCAGCCATTCCGCTGGCGCAGCTTGATGGCATAGTCGACATCGAGATCCATGATGCCTCCTGGCAGGCCGGCGAACCACCGCTGGCCAGTGGTCGCATTGACTGGAAAAACGCCAGCGTCAGCGTTACCGAAACCGCCTCGCTGGGCAATGTCAGCATCGTGCTCAGCGAATCTGAAAAAGACATGCTGCAGGCGGCCATTTCCAACCAGGGTGGCGATATAAAAATCAGCGGCAGCGCCGAACTGCTGCCGGACAACCGCTACCAGCTCGATATTCGCCT
>DRLE01000167.1 GCA_011051475.1 Gammaproteobacteria bacterium | reverse complement strand
TCATCCACATAGAAGCTCAGACCGGCAAACCAGGCCTCGTGCGTAATATAGGCCGCCGGTTTGCTTTCCTCGATACGCTGCTCATAGAGGTCCAGCACTTTCAGGCGCTCGTCCATGGTAAGCACGCAGTCGAAATATTCCACGCTGAAATCCGGCGGCAGGTGCAGCGCGCTCAGGCACAGATACACTGCCTCATCCAGGGCCGTGGGCATGCCCTGGGCGAAGTTGAGCCCGGCGGCATTGAACTGGCTGGTACCCCAGCGGATCAGGTCGCGCAGGGTCATCAGGTCATTGGCGGTGCGGCGTTTATCAATCATGCACCTATTGTACACAAGCATACGGACAGGCTCTACGCGAATGCTTCCCTGAGTAGCGGCGAAGGTTTATAATTATTCTCTTTATCTACGCCGGTCATATCATGCCAACCCGCTCCCTGCACAGCATTATTCAACAACTGGGCTTGCTGCTCCTTATTGCCATTCATTTGCCGCTGCAGGCCGGCCAGTCGCCCGTCGATATCGACGATGCCTGGATTGCCGAGGCGCCGCCGATGAGCAGGGTTATGGTGGCCTATATGACTTTTACGAATCACAGTGACAAGCCGGTAACACTGGTAAAAGCCGAATCTGCCAGCTTTAAGAGCGTCGAATTTCATGAAACCGTCGAAAAAGACGGCATTGCCAGCATGATCTATCACGAGTCACTGACGCTGCCGGCGGGCAGCCGGCTTGCACTGAAACGCGGCGGCCTGCATTTAATGCTGTTTTCACCAACCCGGGCGTTGAGGGCCGGAGATACCGTCAGCTTCCGCTTTACCACGACTGACGGGCAAGTAATCACACAAAATGTTAAAGTGCGTCGCAGATAACAACTGATACAGCCATCCGCTTTAAGCCTGAATAAGTCGAGGCCGACTAACAGTCAATAACGCGAATAAAAACCGATATCGCTATTTTTGCGCCTTTTGCGTTCTTTGCGGCAAAAACCTAACATGAAAGATAAATTCCTCGCCCTGCTGTTTTATATCCTGCCGCACCATGCCATCAGCTACCTGATGTATATGCTGTCGCGCATACGCCTGCGGCCGGTCAAGAACCTGATTATTCGCACCTATACCCGTCTGCACCCGGTAAACATGAAGGAAGCCGTTGAGGAAGACATGTTTGCCTACGAATCACTGAATGCTTTTTTCACCCGGGCTTTAAAACCGGAATGCCGCCCGTTTGACGAGGATAAAAGCCACTGGATCAGCCCGGTTGACGGCGCGGTCAGCCAGGCGCGGAAAATAAAGGACGGGCGCATCTTTCAGGCCAAGGGACATGACTACAGCCTGCTGGAACTGGTCGGCGGCGATACCGATATGGCGAAAACCTTTGCCAATGGCAGCTTTGCCACCCTGTATCTTTCACCGCGTGATTATCACCGCATCCACATGCCCGCCAGCGGCCGCCTGAAACACATGCAGTATATTCCGGGGCGCCTGTTCAGCGTGGCCACCTTTGTGGTCAACCACATTCCCCGGCTGTTCGCGCGCAACGAGCGCGTGGTCTGTCACTTCGATACCGACCAGGGGCCCATGGCCATGATACTGGTTGGCGCCATTAATGTTTCGGCCATGGAAACCGTCTGGCATGGCCCGATCACCAGCGAGGCGAAAAGAATAAAACGCTTTGATTACAGTGACCGGAATATCGAGCTTGAGCGCGGTGCGGAGATGGGCCGCTTCAACCTGGGGTCAACCGTGATTGTGCTGGCAACGGAAGCAATGCAGATTGCCGATTCGATCAGGACCGGCGCTGAAGTCAGGCTTGGGCAGACACTGGCGATACCTGCTGATAATACTTTATCCGCAAACGAACGTGATTCAACCACTGTGCACTGAAGCGCACAGAATGATTATAACGACTGTAAGTCGTCCCTTTATCCCCGCGTTATATCTGCGAGAATATGAATATGAGGTTGAACTTGTCATCTGTAGGCCGGCATAAGGGACGTTGCCGGCTTCTCGCCCGCAACGGCACGGCCTTATGCGGGCCTACATCGGGATTCATTGGTGCTATTTTACATCCCGGCTAACATATTATGCAGAAGCCTTCGCCTGAAGGCGAGGGTTTTAACCCAACCCGGACGTGGGACAATAAACACGAAGAAAACAAACAAGTTTTTAACTTTGCGTCTTTTGCGTTATTGGCGGACCCTCGCCTGTAATGCTTCTATTCGCGCTCGTTTGCGGCAAGATTTTCCACGCTATCCGAGCCCTCTGACGTTGAAGGCTCTGCCGTTTCCGGCGCGGTCTCTTCCAGCTTTGGTTCCTGCCCCGACGGGCGGGTATAGCGATCATTCATGGTCTGGATAAATTCAGAGGCATCGCTGCTGACTTCGGCCAGCACACGCCTGGAGCGCATTGACCAGCCCACCGGCACCGGACGAAAGATACTGCGCAGTACCTGCGTATTCTTGAGGAAAGCCTTGCGGATATCACCGGCCAGACTGGCAACCTTGACTTCGTAGTCCTTGCCATAGACATCCTTCTCGATTTTCACCATGGCATTCATCCTGGCGGCGATATGCCTGGCGACCAGACGACGGATGGAAAAGTGCGTAAACACGGCACCGGCAATGACAACACCAAGCTTGATGGATGAACTGATCAGCGCATCGGTAAAGTCATAGGAAAACAGCGACCAGACATCGAACCACTTGCTGAGAATAAACATCAGGGCAATAATTACGCCAAAGGCAACACCATCAAGAGCCAGTACCAGCTTCAACCACCGGCGCATGGCTTCCCTGACCGCGGGCACCACCTGCTTCTCGATATCACCGGCTATGGTCTGCAGGGCGCCAACAATACGGTAGGAGCGCTCGACCTCAACCTGGTGAATACGCTCGTAGATGGCTTCCTTGTCCTGGGCGCACTTGCTTTCAAAACGCTTGCGCACGGCCTCATCCTCGATAGGCACGGCAACGTCAGCGTTGTAGATGGTATAGAAACGCCCGGCGGTCAGACCCTTGGCCGCCAGCGCGCGCTGCCAGGCGGCCACGACCGCTTCAGGGTTGTCTTCCTGCGCGGCGGTATCAATCTGGTTAAGAATATAAAGAAATTTTTCCGAATCACTGCGGTTGATGGTATTGCCCACCAGGTGATCCAGGGTGTCCTGCATGGCGCCCGGCTCGGGGTGGCGCGCGTCAAAGAACACCAGCACCAGGTCGGACAGGTCGACAATGTGATCGGTCAGCCTGAGAATGGCATTACGCTGCTCGTCGGCATCAAAACCGGGTGAGTCGATAAAGATCTTGCCGCAGAGTTTTTCCGAGCTGGAGGTTTTCATCTGCAGATAGGCATCTATGCGGCGCCCTTCCCCGCTGGTTACCTTGTCGATTTCCTCGCTCATCTGGTAGAAAGGAAAACGCGGGTCGGCGTTCAGGGCGATGCCGGGCAGGACGCGGTGATCTTCGCTGGGGCTGTAGGTTATAACCGTAAACTTGTCATCTACCGCCTGGTTACCGGTAAGCTGCAGCTTGTCACCGAGAAAATTATTGATGAAGGAGGACTTGCCGGCCGAGAATGTCCCCAGTACCGAAACCAGCGGCCACCAGGGAATGCTGGTGGCGTAGGACTCGCTGGTATCGAGCAGGCCCATTTTATAGGCGACGGTATCGAGTTTGCGAAAGCGCGAAACAATGTCCAGCAACAGCGGGTTTTCGTTGTTCAGGTGGGTCTCGAGCTTGCTCAGGCGTTCCCGAATGGACTTGTCAGGCCGGTTCAACATGGCTTACTTCCTTTGCGTGACCGGCGCCGGCTGTTTTTCTGAAACAGAACCGGTACCGGGGGGACGGATAACATTGCGTGACTCGGCCGGCTGTGTTTTTTTCCCCAGAGGGGTGTTCACCGGACTGGTCGTTTTACTCGCCACGCCCTGTGCCGGCCTGGCTGCAGTTCCAGGTGCGGCCTGCGGTACCGGCTGCGGTAGCGGACGATAGTAATTATAGGGTTGCGGGTTGCCATAGGCCGGCCACACGGGCGACGGTGGAACCGGCGGTGGCACATTGGTGCTTGAACTGAAGGGCAGCATGTCGTTCATCATGCCAAAGGGACCACTGGAAACCGTACGGTTCATGCCGTGCATATCGCGCTGCATGCCATATACCGAACGGTTCATGCTGCCGATATTGTGCGTCATGCTCTGAATGTTCTTGCTCATCGGTGTCAGGCTGGTCATCTGCCCGGACATGGACTCGACTTCCTGCGTCATGCCCGCGATATTACCGGTCATATTGTCCATGCTGTCGGTCATGGTGTTGAGATCACGGGTCATGCGCGGCATGGCATCGGAAACGATAACCGCCATGTGCGTTACCGACTGTGACAGCGTGGCAATATCGTGGGTCAGACGGTAAATCAGGAAAAAACCATAACCGGCGAGCAGGACGAAAGCGAACAACGAGGGATAAACCACCATCTCCCAGCGTCGCGCGCTGTTGTCGAAAGTATTGGCCAGACGCTCCAGCGGGTCTTCCGGCGGGTCGCTGACAAAGGATTTTTCCAGGATTTTCTGCTGCGCGCGTTTCCTGGCTTCATGCGCACGGGCTTTCAGGTCTTCACTTTTTTCTTTTGAGCGAACCGACGCATCCGCCCGCTGCTTGTCAAGCTCACTTATTTTTCTGGCGGCCGACTTGAGATCGGATTCTTTTGATGCCGCGGCTTTTTCCAGAACCTCGACAGCCTTGACATCAACGGTACTGCTGTCACTGGCACTGGTCTCGGTTTTTTTCTTTCTGCCTGTCTTGCTGGCAGCGGCTTTGGCGGCCTTTTTTTTCTCGGGCGCCTCGGCACTGGTTTTCTTTTCTGTCATCTTAAAAGTCGCCTTCAGCGCCTCGTTTCATAATATCCAGGATAATTGCCTTCACACTTTCGGCTTCCTCTTTCAGGGCCGGAGGTAATGGCGTACCGCCATAGATCATGGCGTCCATGTTCAGTGAGTACAGCCACAGTTTGCCCTGCTTGTCTTCCACCAGGCTGATCCGGCACGGCAGATAGGCGGAATAGGCATCGCTGTACTCCAGCATCTGTGCTGCGGTCAGGGCATTGCAGAACATGAAGATTTTCAGGTAGCGTGATTTCTTGCCGGTCATGGCCTCTACCTGTTTGGACAGAGGCAGCTCGCCAACGTTCTTGATATTGTGCTCATTGGCGACAAAACGCATGGTCTCTTCGACATCTTCGGCGCTGAGGTCGTCATTGACCGGAACTTTCCATACCGTGGCCTCGGCGCTGTTACCGGTTTCCAGCAGTTTTTCCACCATGTCGGAATAAACCGACATAGCCCTTTCATCGAAGCCGTCGAAAGCCTGTTTCATCGGCGCCATCTTCACGCCCAGGACAATCGCCACGACAACGGCCAGAAAGCCGATCAGTGCAAACAGGTTTCGCAGTGCATAAAACATAAATAATTCCTCAGGATGCGGCCGATTCAATCAGCTTTTGCAGTTCAACAGCTTTCTGCCTGTCCAGGTGACGCAGCAGCCCGGTCAGACTTCTTGCTCGCTGCACCTGGCCCTTGCGCACCAGAATCGATGCCGCCTCAAAATAGGCTGCTGCAGCCTGTTCTCTCTTGCCCTGGTTGAAGTAGACATTGCCAAGTTCGCCGTAGGCATCAAAATTGTCCTCTGTGCTGTCGATAATTTTCTGATAGTTTTCTTCAGACTGCTTGTAATCACGCCGGTAGAAAGACTTTCTGGCCGCAATCCAGGTCTTGCGAAGCTCGTCTGACTGTCTGGACGGATCAATAATCTGCCCCTTGCTGTTAACATTGTTCAACTGCGCAACGGTTTCCGGGGGAACAAAACTGTCCTCAGGCTTTTCCGCCCCACTGCCTGCCGGCACGCCGGTATTCCCGGCTGTGGTCGTGATATCCTCTGCCGGCGCAGCATCGGCGACAACCGTTTCTTTCATTTCCATATGACCGCTGGAATCCTGCATTACCTGGACCTCGCGGTACTGATAGCTGACACTGGCGGGTGGTACTTCAATTCTGGCTCCGGCCGTTTCATTGTCGCCAGACGCCTGGTCAGATGCCACTACCGGTGCAGCTTCTTCAGTGCCGGAAGGCTCTTCAGCAGCCGGTACGTTTTCAGCCGGCTCGGGCGCTACAGCCTCGCTGGCGACAGGTTCGTTGACGACTGGCTCGACGGCCTCAGCTGTGGCCTGCGCCACCGGTGCTTCAGTCGTAGCGATATTGTTTTTGGCCTTGACCGCTTCGACGAATTCCCTGACTTCGTCAAACTCGCTGGAAAGGTAGGCGATGGCCTTGCCCGCAGGCGTGTCTTCACCCGCCAGGTTGCCCCAGAACATATAGCCGTAAATCACAACCACGACCAGAAGAATCAGAAAAAAATGACTTAATAACCAACGAATAATTTTCATAGCTACCTCGAAATATTGCCCTCAATTATGCCTCGCGATCAGCCTGACACGTGGCAGTCCACACCATTAGTCAAGCATGGTGGCCAGTTTTTTCATTTCCCTGGACGCCTTGCCCATCGGGTCCAGTTCGAACACGCCCAGTCCTTCACTGAACGAGCGCCGGTAAGCCGTGCGCTGGTACAGGCGCAGGCCCAGTGCCTTGATGCCCTGCAGCATCTCCAGCGCCTGCTCGGCCTCATCGGTTTCACGAATGCCGATATGGGTATCGGCGCGGTTGATAAAACCAAGCACTTCCGGCGGTTTCTCCCTGCTGATATGCTCATTGACGATTTTCAGAAAACGCTGTGTCGACCAGATGTCAGCCTGGCTTGGCTGTACAGGAATCAGCACGCGGTCGGCCAGTGACAGGGCCTTCTCCATTGCCGGCATATTGGTTGCACTCATATCAACAATGATCGGCTGCCGGTTTTTTCTGTCCAGAGCCAGAGCCTCAAGCTCTTCAACACTGGTGGAGACATCGAACCTCGGCTCGAAGCCGTCCTCCTCGCGCACCTCACAGACATCCACCAGGGTGCACTGCGGATCAAGATCAAACGCTCTGACACCCGCCTTGTCATAGGCCAGCCAGACCGCCAGGTTAAAGGCAACCGTGCTCTTGCCGGTGCCGCCTTTCAGGTTTCCAACAACTGTTAACATAGATGTCCGCCTATTATTTCAATCAATAATCTTATCGCCTTTATATCAATATGTTATGACTTAAATCAAACAGTCCAGGAGATTATCTGGTTTTGTCTGCACTGGCCGCCTCTTCCGTCGCTTGCGCGTTTTCCGGTGCTTCAAACGGCGTGAAACCGTCGGGCACGGCAAACAGATCCTTGCTGACCTTGCCAACCTTGATGTTTTTCAACTCATCAATGACATCGTCCTGGTACTGTTGCCTGACCACAATATCCAGCTCATTGTCATACCACTGAATGCCCTGCTGCTGCTCGCCGCTGGCGCTATAGGCGCGCATGGTCAGCTTGCGTACAGGCCGGTTATTGACCGTCTGGTCTTCTTCAATATCAACGCTGAGACCGGAACCGTCACTGTTCTCCTGGCGCAGGATATTTTTATAGCGGCTGTCTATCCACTGAAAAATATGGTAATCCTCGCCGTTCCTGTCCAGCGTGATCAGCCATTTCTCAGCGTCGCGGCCATTGATTTTTGTCTTTTTGAGAAAAACGCATTCCGCACCGGCAAATTGCCTGCATGGATCAGTGGTTTTCTTCTTTTTGCTGTCGTTGACGAGCTGTTCGCTCGGTGGCATGTCACGTTCGACATAGTATTTATTTTTCAGGTCTAACCAGATAATTTTGTGATTCCTGTTATCAAATATCTGTGCCATCGGCACGCCGTCTTCAACATACTCAAAACGGACATTGCCATCCAGCCAGTACATTTTTGCCTGGCTGACGTTTTCACCCCTTATCTGTATAGCATCGGCGGTAAAGGAAGCAGCCTGCACCGCTGAAGCCGGAGCCATGGAAAAGAGGAAAAAACCGGAAACTAAAATAAGCGTCTGTATAAAAGACTGTAACTTCTTCATAACGTCAAACAGAAAAACGCGGTACGACAAACAGAAAAAAGCGGCGCCGACCAGGCGCCGCTTTATTTCAGGATGCTACTGACCCTGTGCAGGAGCCGGTGCCTGTCCCTGGGGAGCAGGACCACCGTATGGCTGACCATAACCGGGACCTGGGCCATAACCCGGGCCAGGACCGTAACCAGGACCAGGGCCATAGCCGGGACCAGGACCGTAAGCAGGACCATAGTATGGACGACCACGGTAGTAACCATTGTTATAACGGTTGTCCCAGGCATTGTTGCCATAGTAGGAGTTATAACCGTCACCACGAACATTACTGCGGCCCTTGCCCTTCATGCTGAAGTTCATGCCACCATCAAATTCGCCGTCACCGGAGCCGGAACCGTCACCATAACCATTACCATAGTTATTCCAGTTGTTGTTCCAGTTGTTATTGCCATAACCGTCGTCATCCCAGGGACCACCCCAGCCAGCACTGGCAGCGACAGGTGCCAGAGCAAAACATAACGCAGAAGATAGTACAGCAGCTTTCAATAAAGATTTCATAAGACACCTCATCTACTTCCCCTCAGTTGAATCAGGCATTGAATCGAGGGAGCTACCCAATACCACTTATCGCAAACGTCCTCTTGAAATCATGTTTCAAAAAGTCCATTTACACTATACGCCTGTTGTCAGACAGAATCTATTTTTATTCTGGCCCTCGAATTCGCCTAGTATCCGTACATGCCCTGGCTGAAACCATAGGGATCAAAAAACCTGTCACTCACTCCCGGGCTGCTGTTATACAGGGGGATTGGCGGCAGCCCGCCGAAGGCTTCATTCGGCACCAGCGGGTAGCTTTGTCCCCGGTATATCAAATCAGGTGTATTACCCCACGGTGACACCAGCGGCACATCGTACAGCGGATCGCTGTAACCGGCCCCCGGTAACAGGGCGCCTGGATACGCAGGCGCATAGTAATTGCCGTAACCACCATAGCCACTACCATAACGCGGCGAGGCCGGCGGCGGAGCGGGCGGCTGATAATAGGAACCGCCATACATCAACTGACTCTGCGTCTGTTGCTGCCTGATGGAGTCAAGTATCTCCGGCGTGACAAAGCGGTAGGCACGCTCGTAATGTTCCGTATTGTCCTGTCGATACTGCTGACTGCGGTATCTGGGCAGACGCTGAAAATCAACCGGGTTTTCAGGCGGCTGAGGCACTGCCCAGGGGTTATCCTGCCGCTCATCCCCTCCCCCTTGCGTGCGTCCTGCACCGAAATGACTGTCGGCGCCAGCTGGCGATACGCACAGTAAAAAAATTGCAGGCAATATAACGCTGTTCAATCTGATTGTGTTCAAGCCCTGCATCTGTGTTGTTCCTGATTTAAACGACTCTCAAACTCTGCTGCAGAAAATCTGCCAGTAAAATCTACCAGAATCATTATACCCTACAGACCGATGGAGAACGGCCCGGATCAGGGACGGGTATTATTGCCCTGTATTCGCTTCCGGGGGCACAGCGGTGCGCGACGGTCTCGCTGGAGCCGCGTGCGGAGGCCTGACCGGATGATACCGAGGGTCGTGTTGCGGCTTCCTGTGAGCCGGCTGTGCATAGGCCGGTGGCTGGCGCCTGCCCACTGACGGCGGCCGCTGATACACCGGGGACTGCATCTGCGCTGAATGCATACGCGTCGGCATGCGTGCCGGTGCTGCCGGCCTGGCAACACCGCCCTTTCTCTGGCCTTGCTGAGCGCCAGTCGGTTTCCAGGGGTGGTTCATGGCACGAGGCCCCGTATAAGTCGCCGGGGGACGCTGACGGTTGCCACGGTAAACAGGATACGGACGATAAGCAGGCCGATAGCCACGATTATAAACACCTGTCGGCTGTACCGAGCCGACCGGCGGGGCCACATAATGATAGCCATTTTCCGGTTTCCAGCGCTGTGTCGGGCGCAGGTCGTCCGGCCATGGTCGATCCGGGCTGAATTTCTGCATACCACCTGCCGCCGGTGCTGATGCCTGCGTTTGCACCGGTGGCTTTCTGTTTGCGGAAAAAGCCGGTCCCTTAACAGAAACATCACTCAGGGCAGAGGACATATAAGGACCCGGCGGTGGCGGCGGCACTATCTCGCGACGGAACTGTTCACGCCCGGGCCATTGTGGAAAGGGCCTGGCCGGCGGAAAAGCACCCGGCAATGACTGATCGTTTCCAGCCGTAAGCTGCCCGGAGGATGCCTGGTCTGCCTGACCGTCAGCGGGCGCCGCGCTGTCTGTCGCAGCCGTCTCGATCGCCACCTTGCCGTCATCACTGTCTGCCTCCACGGCGCCGGCTGTCTGCACCAGGGCAGCCGATGCCTGCAGCATCAGCAATAGTCCGGCTTTTTTCGCTATTTCTGGTATTACATCAAACCACATACCGTCACTCCTCTTTATGTCTCAGGTGTCATCTTTCAGGCGAATGCCGCGACGGCCGCCCGGCGATGTTTTCTTCGAAGGTGCTTTCTTAATGGCTATTTTTCTCTCGATTTCCTTTTGCGAAGCAGCCTCTGTTGCGGTGGCTGATTTTTTAGCGATTGCTTTTTTCGCGGTTTTCTTGACCGTTTTGTTAGCGGCCGCCTTTTTCACGGGTGTTTTTTTCTGCACGGCTTTTTTCGCTACCGTGGATTTCTTGACCGCAGCTTTCTTAACAGCCGGCTTTTTCTCTTCCTCGGTTTCGGTTGCTGCCGTCCCGGCATCAGCATTACCGGCCGCCGCTTCGGGCGCTTTTTCAGGTACAACGGTTTCAGCGACCGCCACGGCTTTCTCTGCTTTTTTCGTCGCAGGCTCGGCTGCTTTCTGCGCTGCAGGCTCGGCCGGTTTTTCCATTGTCTTCTCAACCGGTTTGGCAGCGCCATTATCTACCTTCTTTTCCTGGGCCTTCTTTTCCTGGGCCTTCTTTTCCGGAGCCTTCTTTTCAGGCGCTTTCTTTTCCGGGGCCTGTTTCGCGGGCGCTGCTTTTTCAGCTTTCGCCCCGGCGTCAGCTTTGGCCTCCGGCGCTGCAGGCGCAGCCGGTGCAGGTGGTGGCGGTGATGCCGGTGGCGTTGACGGTGCCGCGGGCGGTGGTGGCGGTGGCGTGTCGTTTGAACCGAACTTGCCTTTTACCATACCGATAAGCATGCGTATCAGGTTATAGATCATCTGGCCAATCACGAACAGCCAGCTGACGATATTGACAATAAAGCTGTAGATGCGCATCCACAGTGGCAGTTTGTATTCTTCCACTTCCTGCTGTATGGCTGCCACATCATCGTTGGGACCGATGGCACAGCTCACGCGGAAGGTTTTCTTGGCGGTAACACAGCCCAGCGGAATCACGAACAGGGTCAGCACGGTGGAAACAACCACACCGAACAGCAGCGAGATCGCCATACCCTCGAAGATGGGATCGCTGAGAATAACACTGGAGCCGCCCACCAGTGCCAGTGCGGTTATCACAATCGGGCGGGTACGTGCCTGACAGGCATTGACCACCGCGTCACGCACATCCACACCCTTCATGACTTCATGACGGGTGAAATCCACCAGCAGGATGGAGTTACGCACGATAATACCGGCAAGCGCAATCCAGCCGATCATGGAGGTTGCGGTAAACTCGGCGTCGAACAGCCAGTGACCCGGAATAATACCGACCAGGGTCAGCGGAATGGGCGCCATAATAATGGAGGGGAAGACGAAGTTCTTGAACTCGATCACCACCAGCATAAAGATCAGCACCATAGCGATCATAAAGGCGCCGCCCATGTCACGGAAGGTTTCATAGGTTACCGTCCACTCACCGGTCCATTCAAAGGCACTTTGATGGTCGGTAGCCGGCGGGCCGAAATAGCCGCCGTGAATAAAGCCATGCGGCACCGTCACGCCGTCCGGCGCGACATAGTCATCAAGCATATCGTCAACCTGGAACATGCCATAAATCGGCGCGGCCAGTTCGCCGGCATTTTCGCCGGTCACAAACTCGACGCTACGCAGGTCCTTGTGGTAGATCACATCCTGCTCGACGTCCTTGACGAAACGCCCCAGCTCGGACAATGGCAGTAATGATCCGTCCGGCGCCCTGACCGGTATGGAGCCCAGGCGGGAGAATTCGGAACGTGCAGACAACGGCACCTGCAGAATAATATAGGTCGGATCAACTACCGAGCCACGCTTGAGGTCACCGACCACAAAACCGCCCATGGCCATTTCCAGTGACATATTGATCATGTCGATGCTGACACCCTTGCGCAGCGCCTTGTCGCGATCGGCTTCAAAGCGCCAGATTTCATAGGGCTCCTGCAGGTAGTTATCCACGTCGGTAATACTTTCCGCCTTTTCGAACATCTCGGTCATATCGCGGGCGAACTGGCGACGCGTGGCCTCGTCGGGGCCGTAAATCTCGGCAACCACGGACTGCAGCACGGGGGGACCGGGAGGCATTTCCACCACCTGGATGCGGGCGCCGGCTTTCTTCGCTATCGGTGCCATGACGTCGCGCATTTCCTCGGCGATCTCGTGACTGGTTTTCTCTCGCTCGTGCTTGTCAGTCAGCTCGACCTGTATATCGGCCTGCCATGGCTGTCGACGCAAATAGTAGTGGCGCACCAGGCCGTTGAAGTTGTAGGGCGATGCCGTGCCAACATAGGCCTGCATGGCGACAACATTTTCAAATTTTTTCGCTTCTGCCGCCAGTTTCGCCGTCAGGTTGGCGGTGTCGATCAACGAGGTGCCTTCCGGGAAATTAATGACAATGTCGAATTCCGATTTGTTGTCCAGCGGCAGCATTTTTACCGATACGGCGGTGGTGTAGAACATGACGCAGCTGGCGAAGAAAACAACGAACAGCGAGGCCAGGAAACCGTAACCCAGTACACTGTTGCCGATAATGGCGCCGATACTGCGACGGAAGAAATTACCGATTTTTTCATTGGTTTTGTGTTCTCTTTCGGCCGCTCGTTCGAGCACATCCATGCTGGGTTTGAGCTTGTTGGCCAGCCAGGGCGTGAAGGCAAAAGCCGCGAACAGGGAAAACAGCATGGCCACCGAACCCAGAACCGGGATGGGCTCCATATAGGGCCCCATCATGCCGCGCACCACGCCCATGGGCATGAGCGCCGCGATGACGGTAAAGGTGGCAAGAATGGTCGGGTTACCGACCTCGCGTACCGCATCGACCGAAACCTCTTCGCTCATATCCTTTTTCATCAACCAGTGCCGGTAGATGTTCTCGATCACCACAATAGCGTCATCAACAAGAATGCCGATAGAGAAAATCAGGGCGAACAGACTGACACGGTCGATGGTCAGGCCAAGCACCATGGCGCTGAACACGGTAAACAGGATAACAATGGGAATAACGATCAGCACCACCAGGGCCGGGCGCCAGCCGAGGAAGAAGAATACCAGCAGGGTGACGATGCCGGTAGCGACAAACAGCTTGAAGATCAGCTCGTTGACCTTGTCATTGGCGGTTACGCCATAGTTACGTGAAATATAGACATTGACGTTATCGGGGATAATCTCGCCCTTGAGAGTATCAAGCTTGGCGAGAATTGCATTGTAGACCGAAACCCCGTTGGAACCTTTTTTCTTGGCAATGGCAATGGTAACCGCCGGCGCACCATCGGCCACCTCTTTTTCTTCGCTGGCAGGGCCGGTGTAATGGGACACCATTTTGTGCAGCTCGGAAGGTCCGTGCAGCACATTGGCAACATCGCGTATATAGACAGGGATACCGTCTTTCAGACCCACAACGATGCTTTCGACGTCATGCGCGGACTGCAGGAAGGAGCCGGTATAGACCTTGAAACTCTTGTCCCAGGCCTCGATATCACCCACCGATTTTTCACTGTTGGCCTGCTGGATCACCTGCGCGATCTGCGGCAGAGTGATGCCGTAGCCGGCGAGTTTTTCCGGCAGCACTTCCACGCGCAGCTGCTCGGTGCGGCCGGAGACGACGAAGCCCTGGTTGGAATTGGGTACTTCACTGAGCTTCTGCAGGGTATCGAGCGCGATCAGACGCAGCGAGGCATCGTCCACCTCGTTCGACCACAGGGTAATGGTCAGGCCCGGCACATCATCCACCGCCTTGGGCTTGACGATATAACCGGTCACCCCGGGGGGCATCACGTCCTTGTTGGAATTGAGTTTACTGTAAAGCTTGGTCAGCGAACGCTCCATGTCCTCGCCCACGTCAAACTCGACGGTAACCAGGGCGCTGTCGCGCTGCGCGGCGGCATAGACATGCTTGACGCCGCCCATTTCGCTCATGATACGTTCCAGCGGCTTGGCCGCCAGCGCCGCTACCTGCTCGGCCGAGGCACCCGGGTAGTTGACGAAGATATCCATCATCGGCACTTCGATCTGCGGGTCTTCCTGCCTGGGTGTAAAGGCGATGCCGAACAAACCCATCAGGATAAAGATGATGATGAGCATCGGCGTTATCGGTGAGTTAATAAACGCTTTTGCGGTGGCGCCGGCAATGCCCAGACTTTCTGTTTCGGTATTCAGCTCGTTACTTTCTTTATTTTCTGCCATGAGGACTACAAATCATTTTTTACAGTTCAAACCTGTTCGCTTTACCGCCGCGAACACCTCCCAGGCATCCTGCACTTAAACAAGTGGATGACATACTGGTTTTATTATTTAATCTTGTTATTCCGGTCGCGTATCAGTATGCGTTCACCCGGCTTCAACCCCGACAGTATCGTGACATTGTTTTCATCGATAACATCACCGATACGAATCAGGCGCATCTGCGGCTTGTTTTCTTCATCCAGCACTTCCACCGATGGCAGACTGCCTTTCTTGTGAATGGCCGACATGGGTACCACAGGCAGGGCACGGGTGGGTGAGCTGACATCCGGAATCATGACTTCGGCATACATACCCGGACCGCCGGGCACACCTTCAGGCAGGTCGAACTTGACCGTTACCGTGTGTTGCGTACTGTCGGCAACCGGTGAAATCTGCGCCACACGGGCATTGACCTGGGTATTACCGACGTCAAGACGCGCCGGTACCACCATGCCTTTCTTCAGGCCGGGCATCAGCCTTGCCGGCACTTCTGCCCGAATACGCAGGAACTTGGAATAGGCAAAAATGATTAAAGGCTGGCCGGGCTGCACGGTGTCACCGATTTCAACCATCTTTTTCATAATAATGCCGTCAAACGGAGCGACGGCAATGGTATCTCGCAGTTTTGCATTGATTTCACGCAGGGCGGACTCGGCCTCGGTAATGCGCGCACGGGCGGCGGCCACCTGGGTGCCCTGGGTTACCAGATCGGCATGGCGTTCAATGCTCTTGTTACCGCTGTTGAGAAAACCATCATCATTGAACTTGTTGAAAAAACCGTCGAACATGGACGGAAAACCCATACCGGCCATGGGCCGGGGGTTATAGACGCGCGGGTTCCACAGTTCGCGATTGTACTGCACCTGGGCATTCTGCAGGGCGTTCTGCGCCGAGACCAGGGCGGCTTCTGCGGCCACCTTTTTGGCCTGCAGATCATCATCGTTTATTTTTACCAGCGTACTGCCGGCCTTGAACTCGTCCCCCTCTTCCCCGGCGATACTGACGATACGCCCGGGCATCTGCGCCGCCAGCGTCACTTCTTTCAGCGGGATAACACTGCCACCGAGAATGACATAACCACCGTGAGGCGCCACACCGACCGTTATCACGCGGTCTGCCTGAACCTGCGCCGACCAGAGCGTGAGCATGGTGAGAGTGATATAAAAGGGGAGTTTCATTCGATTGATCATTGACATGCCCAAAGCTACCTTCATGTTCATTTACATAGAGATTATGAGTCCTGCATAACCGAGAGGGACAGTTACGCCAGAATTATTAGAGAATGCACTGTACCTGAAAAAATTGCAAGAATTTTCGTCGGCTTAGCATTCAATTGAAAAAAAACAGGGAACACCTGCACGGAATTCCCTGAAAAACAGAATAAAATCTGACATCTTTACAGGTTGCCGGTGGCTTGCTGATCTTCCCATGCCAGTGCCAGCACCTGCTCGATATGCTCCGCACCTGACAGCACCATCAACAGACGGTCAAGACCAAGGGCAACACCACTGCATTGTCCCAGGCCGGATTCCAGTGCCGCCAGAAACCGTTCATCAATCGGCAGAACCGCCTGCCCTGCCTGCTCACGCTGCCTGTTTTCCTGCATGAAGCGCCGGCGCTGCTCATCCGCATCCGTCAGCTCATCAAAGCCATTGGCCAGCTCGATTTCGCCATAGAACAGTTCAAAACGTTTCGCCACGGTATACCCCTGCTCGTTCCGATCCAGCCTGGCCAGCGAGCACTGGCTGGCCGGATAGTCATAGAGAAAGGTAAAACCGTTTTTGCCAAAGCCAGGCGCTATCACGCTCAGCATAAACCAGTCCAGCCAGTCATTGACCGGATCTTTCTCACCCAGCCCCTGCGGAATCTCGATGTT
>DRLE01000166.1 GCA_011051475.1 Gammaproteobacteria bacterium | reverse complement strand
CCGTCATCGTTCTTGCGCAGACCCAGCAGGTGGTCTTCGGCGACCAGTGCGTTGCGATGGATGCGGATAAACTGTGTCGGGAACTCGTCCTCCAGTGATTTCAGCGATTCTTCGATCAAATATTCCTGGTCGGCGGTACGCAGGGTGACGTATTTCTGATCGGCCTTGAAATACAGAATTTCCTCGATGGGGATCAGTTCCAGTGCACCACGGTTCTTGACGCAGATTTTATGGCGTGCATTGCCGTTGTGTTTTTTCCGCAGCTGGCTGATCTGCGCCTTGTTCATACGCTTGGCGGCATCCAGCGCGGCCTCAAGTCGGCTGCGCTTGATCGGTTTCAGCAGGTAATCGATGGCGTGGGTTTCGAAGGCCTGCAGGGCATGATCGCTGAAAGCCGTGGTAAAGATAATGGCCGGTGGCTTGTCGAGCTTGCTGATATAGCTGGCAGCCTCGATACCGTCCATGCCGGGCATGCGGATGTCCATCAGCACCACGTCGGGCTGGGATGCCTGGGTCTTGCGCACGGCATCTTCACCGGTTTCTGCTTCCCCGATAATCTTGTAGCCGTCAGTATCCGACAGCAGTTTTCTCAGGCGTTGTCTGGCTAGCTGTTCATCGTCAACGATCAAAACGTTCATGTTTAACATCCAAAGGGATTATGAGTGAAACGGTATAATTGTCTTTGGTGTCATTTATTTTGAACTCGGCCTGGTTTCCGTACACGAGTTGCAGGCGCTGGCGGATATTCTCCTGCGCCATGTGGTTCCCTTTTCTGAAAGCGGTCGACTGGCTTTCAGACCTGATCGGGTTGCTGACCGATAAAGTCAGTTTATTATCTACTTGTAGTGCAGAAACACGGATTTTTCCACCTTCCGGGATAGGTTCAATACCATGATAGATGGCATTTTCTGCAAGTGGTTGAATACAAAGGGCCGGAACCTCAACATCCATTAGCGCCGGGTCGAGCTGCCAGTCGGTTTGCAGACGATCGCCAAGGCGAAGGGTTTCAATGGCCAGATAGCTGCGGGCCAGTTCGATTTCATCATTCAGGCTGTTCATATCCTGTTCTCGCAGGCTGGCACGGAACAGGTCGGACAGATCTTCAATAGCCTGCTCGGCTTTTTCCGGCGCCACCGCAATCAGGCTGGCAATCGTGTTCATGCTGTTAAACAGAAAGTGCGGACGGATACGTGCCCGCAAGGCCTGTATCTGGGCGCGGCTTTGTGCGGCCAGATTAAGTCGCCATTGCTGCTGGACATAGAAATAGCGCAGCAGCAGAAAATAAACCACGGCGCTGACGCTGAGCACGCGCAGCAAAAACAGACTGGCAGAGGTGTTTTCGCTGTAGGAAAAAAACAGGTACTGGCTTAGCTGTATGGACAGGCCGGCGACCAGCAGGCTGACCAGCATCATCAGACCAAAAGCGATTACCAGGCTGCGGCGAACCGGTTGTGCGTGCAGCCAGTGACGCAGCCGGCACAATACAGCGCTGTTAAGCAGGGCAATCCATAACATCAGCAGGGAGGCCAGGGCCAGGTAATCCCAGAATGCGGTGGCATTGTCCGTGGCGGCCATGGCAAATACCATGGCCAGCACTTCGGTTAGCAGAATAACGATAAAAAGAATGCGAATATCACAGAAGTCAGGTAGCAAACCGGCATTCTTGCTATTAATATGGTTTGCATTATTATTCGCAGTATTTTCAGCCATTTACATTAAATAGACGAGTCCGCAGGGAAAGCAAGCGATGCATGTAAAACTGACAGATAAAAGCGTCGCCAAAACCGGCATACTGGCGCGCCGTGCAAACAGGACAAAGCACCGGCCAAATATTGATATACTGTGGGTTGTAGAAAGGAACAGATTGAAGATATGAGTGATAAAAAACAGAGTCAGGCCGTGAATGCCGCCTGGGGCGGGCGTTTCAGCGAGCAGACCGATGCCTTTGTTGAAGCCTTTACCGCCTCGGTAGCGTTTGACCAGCGTATGTACCGTCAGGATATTGCCGGCTCACGCGCGCATGCAAAAATGCTGCAAAAAATCGGTATTCTCAGCGAAGAGGATCTGAGCGCCATCCTTGGCGGGCTGGCACAGATCGAAGAAGAAATTGCAGAAGGCCGCTTCGAGTGGTCGGTGGCTCGCGAAGACGTACACATGAATATCGAGGCACGCCTGACCGAGCTGGTGGGTGATGCCGGCAAGCGTCTGCATACCGGGCGTTCGCGTAACGACCAGGTGGCCACCGATATCCGCCTTTATCTGCGTGAGCAGATGGATTTTATCCGTGCCGAAATCGTCCGCCTGCAGCAGGGCATACTGGATGTCGCCGAGCGCGAGGCCGAAAGCATTATGCCCGGCTTTACCCACCTGCAGGTGGCGCAGCCGGTCACTTTCGGTCACCACCTGATGGCCTGGTTTGAAATGCTCAAACGTGATGCCTCGCGTTTTGCCGACTGCCAGGCGCGTATGAACCTGTCGCCGCTGGGCGCGGCCGCGCTGGCCGGCACCAGCTACCCCATTGACCGCGAATTTACCGCGCGCGAGCTGGGCTTTGACGCGCCCACCGAAAACTCGCTGGACTCGGTCAGTGACCGCGATTTCGCGATCGAATTCTGCGCCGCTTCGGCCATTCTGCTGACCCATATGTCACGCATGTCAGAAGAGCTGGTTATCTGGTCTTCCGCCCAGTTCAATTTTATTGAACTGCCGGATCGCTTCTGCACCGGCTCGTCCATTATGCCGCAGAAGAAAAACCCGGATGTGCCCGAGCTGGTGCGCGGCAAAACCGGCCGGGTCAACGGGCATTTGATCAGCCTGCTGACGCTGATGAAATCGCAGCCACTGGCCTATAACAAGGACAATCAGGAGGACAAGGAGCCGTTGTTCGATACCGTCGATACCGTTCTGGGTTGCCTGCGCGCCTTTGCCGATATGGTGCCGGCCATTATCTGCCGGCACGAGAATATGCTGAACGCGGCGAAACAGGGTTTTGCCACCGCTACCGACCTGGCCGATTACCTGGTGCGCAAGAACCTGCCGTTTCGTGATGCCCATGAAGTGGTTGGCAGCGCCGTAGCGCTGGGTGTGAAAGAGGGCCGCGACCTGAGTGAACTGTCGCTGGAAGAGCTGCAGCAGTTCTCGGACAAAATCGAGGCGGATGTTTTTGATGTGCTCAGCCTTCAGGGTTCCGTGGCGTCACGAAACCATATTGGTGGTACCGCTCCGGAACAGGTTCGCCAGGCCATCGCAAGAGCAAGAGAAAGCTTACAGGTTTAATTCGAGGACAGAACAATGCAGGCAACCCACTTTGCCCCGGCAACCAATCTGCTATGGAAATATCTGGAAAGCCAGGGCGTCGATCCGGAGCCGATTTACCGTGAGGCGGGGATTAACCCGGCCCTGCTGTACAACCCCAGGGCACGGGTCAAGGTGGAAAAGGTCGATCGCATGTGGGCGCTTGCTATCGAGCATATCAAGGATCCCTGTTTCGCCATCGATATGGTCAGGTTCTGGCACCCGTCCATGATCGGCGCGCTGGGCTATGCCTGGCTGGCCAGTTCAAATCTGCGCCGCGCCCTGCATCGCGCAGTACGTTATATCGACGTGGTATCGGAGGATATCGATCTGGCGCTGGCGGACACACCCGCCGGGCTGCGCGTTACCCTCAGTCTTGAAAAATCGGTGTTTACCCTGCCGCAGCATCACGACCTGGTAATGACCATCCTGATGCACATGGCCCGGTTTAATTACGGTGAAGAACTCAGGCCCACGGAAGTCAAACTGGCGCATGCGGCGCCCGACTGCGCCGGCCGTTTTGATGATTATTTCGGTATAGCCGTAGAGTTTGACGCCGACAATACCTGCCTGACCCTGGCCAGGGCCGATGCAGATCTCAATCTGTCATCGGCGAACAAGGAAATCGCCCTGATGCATGATGAGATGCTGATGAAGTATCTTATCGAGATTAAAAAAGGCGATATCGTGGAACAGGTAAAATCCATTATCCTGGAAAACCTGCCCGATGGTCATGTCACCGATGAAATGGTGGCGCGTGAACTTAACCTCAGCGAGCGCAGCATGCAGCGCCGCCTGCAGGAACGCCAGACCACCTTCAGAAGCCTGCTCGACAGTGTGCGCGAGATGGTTGCCAAGCAGTATATTCGCAACCCGATGAACCGCATGAGCGACATTGCTTTCCTGCTGGGTTTTTCCGAGCAGAGCGCCTTTTCCCGGGCCTTCAAGAAATGGACCGGCAAGTCACCGGTTGAGTACCGCAATTCTATTCGTCACTGATCGCGGTTATGTTCAAGTAACAGGGCCAGCAGCATAATGCCCTGGGCTGTTGCGTGGAAGCTGGCATGATGCGTGCCGATTTTTGGAAGCATGCTGGTCAGGGCAAACACGCGACCGCCGCCCAGGGGAAAAAGCGGGTACAGGTCATCCCAGCTGCCATCATCGTTCTGCGCGTCCAGAATATTTCTGATCCATACCGGTTTTATCCGGTTATAGGCACCGCTGTCTGCCAGCATCAGAACGCGCTGAATATAGGCATCGGTTACCCTGAAATCCCAGGTCAGTTCACTGATAATAACTTCCTGTAATTCGCCGATGGTGCTGTTTACGGTATCTTCGTATCCGCATTGATAACGCTGCATAAAACGCAGTCCCATCATCTGGTGAGTAACACAGCGCGGATGCAGGTAGTGCATGGTACAGAATCCTGGCTGCAGCTGTTTCTGGATAACGGCTTCGGTAGCAAGGTCCCGATCACAACTCAGTGAATACAGGAAAAAAAGCTGATAATCAGCCAGTTTTGGCAGGAGAAATCGTTCGGGAACTCTGGGACGGTAAAGCTCATTAAACATCGGTGTCCACAGGTCATTGGGGTTAGGGTCAAGATGGTTCTGCTTGTATCGGGCGTAAATAGTTTGCAGACGCTTGTCACCGCTAGTTTCGGCAGCCTGTTTTATCATCCACCACAGTATCGGATTTTGTGTGTTTTCAATCGTGTTATAGCTGTCCAGTAACCACTGCACCGAGCGGTTAAAGTGTTTTTCTATATCAGTGGCCGGAACCGGGTTGATGTCACGGTTATTTTTCCATACCTGCCAGGCGAAAAAAATACCGATTAATGCAGCAAGCAAAAGGGCAATATAAAGCAGCTTTTTCAGCCAGGGCATGTCGGGTGTCTACCCCTGAAGCTCGGCCTTAAGCAGGCAAAGCACCTCGTCGATGGCGTCACGCAAGGCCTGCAGATCATCTTCTGCAACATCGGTAGAGCCGGCGCGGCCGACCAGTTCGACTGTTTCGGCCCTTTCGGCAAGGCCGAAGGCGCCGAT
>DRLE01000165.1 GCA_011051475.1 Gammaproteobacteria bacterium | reverse complement strand
CTTTTCCATTTCCGGGGTGCTGCCGACCGATGTCGCCATCAAGGCGGTCAAGGATGCGGTGGAAAAAACCTATGGCAGAAAGGGCAAACGTCTGGTCGAGCTCAACTTCAGGGCCATCGACCGCACCCTGGAAAACCTGCACGAGGTGAGCGTGCCGCAAAAAACCGATGCCCGCTTCGATCTGCATGACCCGGTCGGTGAAGACGCACCCGAGTTCGTCAGAAAAGTTACCGCGGAGATTATTGCCGGTCGCGGCGACCAGGTGCCGGTCAGCCTGCTGCCGGCCGACGGCACCTACCCGGTCGGCACCGCCGCCTTTGAAAAGCGCAATATCGCGCTGGAAATTCCGCTGCTGGATGAAAACCTCTGCACCCAGTGCGGCAAATGCCCGCTGGTCTGTCCGCACGGCGTTATCCGCAGCAAGGTTTATGATGAAGGTCTGCTCGCTGATGCGCCCGAAGGCTTCAAGTCCATGCAGATAAAAGGCAGGGACTTCGACCAGAACCTGCGCATGAGTTACCAGGTCTCCCCCGAAGACTGCACTGGCTGCGGCCTGTGCGCCGATATCTGCCCGATTCGCGACAAACGCAATGCCAGCCACAAGGCGCTGAACATGGTGGCCTACACGCCCGAGCTTCGCCAACAGGAAAAACGCAACTGGGATTTCTTTCTGAGCCTGCCGGAGTATGATCGCACCGCCCTCAAGACCGGCACCATCAAGGGCGCCATGATCCTGCAGCCCCTGTTCGAATTTTCCGGCGCCTGCGCCGGTTGCGGTGAAACCCCGTATATCAAGCTGGCCAGCCAGCTGTTCGGCGATCGCATGGTGGTGGCCAATGCTACCGGCTGTTCATCGATTTATGGCGGCAACCTGCCAACAACGCCGTGGACAAAAAATGCCGAGGGCCGCGGCCCGGCCTGGTCGAACTCGCTGTTCGAGGACAATGCCGAGTTCGGCCTGGGCATGCGCCTGAGCATCGACAAGCACCGGGAATACGCGCGTGAACTGCTGCAGCAGTTAAAGGCCGAAATCGGCGAAACGCTGGTCGCGCAGCTTCTCGAGGCCGATGAGTCTGACGAGGCCGGCATTGCCGCGCAGCGCGCACGCATACAAAGCCTGCGCGAAAAACTGAAAGCCCTCGACAGCTTTGCCGCGCGCGAACTGGAAACCGTCGCGGAAAACCTTTCGCGCAAGAGCGTGTGGATAATCGGCGGCGATGGCTGGGCCTACGACATCGGCTATGGCGGCCTTGATCATGTGCTGGCATCGGGCCAGGACGTCAATATCCTGGTGCTGGACACCGAGGTTTATTCCAATACCGGCGGACAGACATCCAAGGCCACGCCCCGCGGCGCGGTGGCCAAGTTCTCCGCCAGCGGCAAGCCGACACCGAAAAAAGATCTCGCCCTGCTGGCCATGGACTATGAAAACGTCTATGTCGCCCATGTGGCCTACGGCGCCAAGGACATACAGACCATGCATGCCTTCCATGAGGCCGAGGCCTACCCCGGGCCGTCGCTGATTATTGCCTATTCGCCCTGTATCGCCCATGGCATCGATCTGAAAGACAACCATAAACATCAGCAGCTTGCCGTCGACAGCGGCCACTGGCCGTTGTTCCGCTACAACCCGCTGCAGGCCGCCGCGGGCAAAAACCCGCTGCACCTGGATTCGAAACCACCCTCCATACCCTATCGCGATTTTGTCGAAACCGAAATCCGCTTCAATATGCTGTGGCGCACGCACCCGGAGCTGGCGGAACAGTTCCTGCAGCAGTCACAGACCGAGGTTCTGCATCGCTATCATTATTATGAACAGCTGGCCAGCCTGGAGTGGGAACAGGAAGGTGATCTGGAACCACCGCACCGCAAACTGAAGGCAACACAGGAAAAAGCAGCCGGCAAGCATAGCGCCCGCAATGACAGCAGGCCTGAAGACAGCCGGCCTGAAGACAAAGGCCCCGCAGACACGGACAGGAATAAAACAACGGAGAAGACGGCATGATCGATCTGAGCACAGAATACCTTGGCCTGAAACTGGACAACCCGCTGGTGCCTTCCTCTTCACCGCTAACGGCGGAACTGGATTCGGCAAAAAAACTGGAGGATGCCGGCGCCGCTGCCCTGGTGCTGCCATCCCTGTTCGAGGAAGTCATCGAGCAGGAACAGAAACAGCTGGAGCGTTTCGTGCATTCCCAGTCACTGGGGCATTATGAAGCCCAGTCCTATCACCCGGTGCCGGAAGATTACAACAGCGAGCTGGACAGCCACCTGGAACGCATTGCGCAGTTCAAGTCGGCGCTGGATATTCCGGTTATCGCCAGCCTTAATGGCATCTCCAGCGATGGCTGGATAGACAGCGGTCGGGAACTGCAACAGGCCGGTGCCGACGCGCTGGAGCTGAATGTGTATTACATTGCCGCCGACCCCGATATCAGCTGCCAGGATGTTGAACAGCGCTACCTGCAGTTACTGCACGATCTGCGCCAGCACATCAGCATACCGGTCACCATGAAACTGTCGTCGCAGTTCTCCTCGCTTGCCAATATGGTGCTCAGGCTGCAACAGGCGGGCGCTCAGGGTGTTTCCCTGTTCAATCGTTTCTACCAGCCGGATATCGATCTGGAAACCCTGCAGATAAAACCGCACCTGGATCTTTCCACCTCCATGGAATCGCTGCTAAGAATACGCTGGATTGCGCTGATCCGCGGCTGTGTCGACCTGTCGATTGCCGCCACCGGCGGCTTTCACCTGCCCAGCGACATTATCAAGGCCTTGCTGGCAGGCGCCGATATCACCCATCTGTGCAGTGTGTTGCTGAACAACGGGCCGGAGCATATCGCGGTACTCAAACAGCAAATACTGTACTGGCTGGAAGAGCACGAGTATGAATCGGTGGCGCAGATGAAAGGCAGTGTCAGCCGCTCCTGCGCCATCGACCCGGCGGCGCTGGAACACTGCAATTACATGAACTCGATTAAAAGCTACCGCAAATAAGGCCTTGCCGTTTGCGAGTCCGTTAATCTTACATTGTTGAACAGGCCTGAGGAGCAACACTGATATGACCACGCTTGCAAATATATCATCGCTTGCCGTCCCTTACGGCGCCCAGGCTGTGGAGATTGTAGAGCGCAAGGGCATCGGCCATCCGGATACCATCTGTGATGCCCTGGCCGAAGAGCTCAGCCGCAACCTGTGCCGGTTTTACCTGGATAACTTCGGCCTTGTACTGCACCACAATGTGGACAAGGCGCTGTTATGGGGCGGAAGCGCACAGCCTGCCTTTGGCGGCGGAAAAGTCACCGCGCCCATCGAAATCTTTCTTGCCGGTCGCGCCACCGACGAATATAAAGGCGTCAGGGTTCCCATAGAAGCGCTGGTGGAACAGAGCTGTACAAGCTGGCTGCAGGCAAACCTTCATGCGCTTGACCCCGGGCAGCACATAAAACTGCACAGCCTGATTCGACCCGGCTCGCCCGACCTGGTCGAACTGTATCTGCGCCAGGAGGCAACCGGTGTCGCACTGGCCAACGACACCTCATGCGGCGTCGGCTATGCCCCGCTCAGTGAAATGGAACGTATCGTCCTGCAGGTCGAAAAAACCCTGAACTCGCCCGCGAACAAGGCCGCGCACCCGGAAACGGGAGAGGACATAAAAGTCATGGCCATACGCCGTGGCGATCATATCGAGCTGACAGTTTCCTGCGCCTTTATTGATCGATATATTGCAAATACCGATGACTATATACAGAAAAAGTCAGCGCTGGCGCAACGGGCGGAAAAAGCGGCCGCAAGCCTGTCCGGCAGCGCTGTCAGGGTTAATGTGAATACAGCGGATAATATTAATGCCGACAGTCTGTATATGACCGTAACGGGCACTTCGGCCGAATCCGGTGATGACGGCGAGGTCGGTCGCGGCAACCGTGTCAACGGCCTGATTACGCCCTACCGCCCCATGAATATGGAAGCCGCCGCCGGCAAGAACCCGGTGACCCATGTTGGCAAGCTGTACAATATCGTTGCCGGGCAGATCGCCTCCAGCCTGGTTGAGGAACTGGAGGCGGTTACCGAGGCATACTGCTATCTGGTCAGTCGCATCGGCTCGCCCGTCAGCGAACCCATGATCGTCGATATTCGGGTTTCATTAGCCGATGGTGGCGATACCGGCAGTATGCAGAAACCGGTCGATGAGATTGTCAGTGATGCCCTGGCGAATATGGAGAAAATCCAGACGCAGCTGATCAACCGTGAGATAAGTGTCTACTGAAGACAACAGCCGGGCAGCTTCCTGAACTGCTTCCAGAGCCGCTTCCTATCCCGATGACAGGGAAGCCTCGATGCCATCAGACTCCCACCCAGTGCAGACTCCCCAGGTCAGACTCCCCAGGGCAGAGACAGGTAAACGCGAATCAGGGTGTCATTGTCCCAGGGCAGTACCGGCCTGCCCAGGTCTTCACGGTAATAACCGTCCAGGTTGTAGCGGGTATGGGTAACACGCACATGCAGCTTGCTGTCGCTTGCCAGTGACGGCGTCTTGAAGTTCATCTCCAGCACGATTTCATTTTCCAGCCAGTCACTGCCGACGCCGATGCTGGTCCAGTTCTGCAGGTAGCCCAGCAGCTCGACATTTTCAGAAAGCCTGAGGCTGCCATCAAGCATCAGCGATATGGCCGAAGTGCCGTTGTCCAGGTCTTCACGGTCATAGCCGGCATACGCTCTGGGTGCGTCATCATCGATTTCAAGGTAAAAGAAACCGCCATAGCCGTTCAGCGCCAGGTGATACTTTTCCCTGTCATAGGCCAGACCAAGACCGTAGAAATTCTTGATCTCGCGCTCCACCCCGCTCACCGTATTCTGCTTGTTGCGCAG
>DRLE01000164.1 GCA_011051475.1 Gammaproteobacteria bacterium | reverse complement strand
TAACCGGTACATCCATGTACCACTCCTGCTTCGTTGCACTCGCAATGACAACAAGGCAAAACTAAAAAAACTCTGTGCCCTCTGTGTCTCTGTGGTTAACGCTTTAAGCCTCTAAAGCATCCCCCGCAAAATCCGCTTCATCGCCTTCATCGCATCCGGGATTTCGATATCAATGACCTGATCCGGCACCCACTTGTTGTCCTTCTCGCCCATGACATCACGCACGTGGTTGCCGACACAGCGGCGCACCTGGAAGCCGGGGTTGAGCTCGCCATCGAAGCTAAAGTTTGAATACTCGGCCATACGCTCGTTGAGCAGCTGGATATACTGGCCGCGGAAATCGGTTTCCCTGTCTTCGGTCAGGTCCTGGCGGTTATCGTGCATGGTCTTGGCCAGATTCAGCGCCAGCGCGGTAATCAGGGCCTGGCGGTCTTCTGGAGAATAATCCTTATCCGACAGGATACGGTCGATTACATGCACAAAAAAGGCGGTGAACTCGGCGATTACATCCAGACGCTGAAAATTGGTATCGGTCTCGAAACCCTCGTTTTCCATGTGCATCACATTGGCGCTGGCGACCTTCCACAGATTAAACCCCAGAACGCTTCCGGTTTCTTCCGGCGTTCTTTGTTTATCCTTGTCGTTCCACTTGTTTTTAACGCGAATTTTCATGACCTGCCTCAATCAAAACTATGCATGCTTTTGAGGCAGGTAGTATACTGGAAATCCGCCGGATGAGACCACGTTCCCGCAATGGATATACAATCTGATATACAAGCCATTATCGATACCGTGCAGCATAACTGCCACATATCCGATGCCCGTCATGCGGGCAATTACACCCTGTGCGTCTACCTGCTGAAAATGCGCGAGTTCTATCGCTGGGAACAGAAGCACCGCTTCAGCGACAAACTGTCCACCGACACCATCGGCAACTGGCTGAGCGAGCGCGAAGCGCTGTGGGAGAAGATCGAAGAGCATGATTTCAGGCCGATCGAACTCGGCAGACAGCAGTTCGATCCCTTTGACGCAGAAGCCATTAACCGGACGCTGGAAACCGCGCAGCCCGGCGACAGGCCACTGGTTTACAGCGGCGGCTATGGCGTCAAGGACAAGCCGCATTTTTTTCTTGCCGAGCTGGAACAGAAAAAACAGCTCAACGGTTACAGCATATATATCAGCGGGCGGGAGTTCGCCCGTGACCTGACCTCTCCCCCGGCCATGAGCCAGCAGCAGACCATCTATATCCGCCGCGAGTCCTTCAGGCGAATGATCTGGGAGCGTCTTGAGGAATGGCGCTGGAACAAACCCGCAAACGCCATGGCGCGCGCCATTGCCTGCTACGACTTTGCCGGTGACCTGGAAGGCTCGCTTAACCGCATGACCGACAAAGAACTGGACGCCGCCGTACTGCACGAAATCGGCGAGATCCAGGCCGGCGAAACCCTGCCCGGCTGGCAGGCGATGATGCAGGACATCAGCTTTACCAAAGCCGAGATCATGGCCCGCGCCGTGCGCGACCACTATGCCGATACCCTGCACACCCTGCCCGTGCTGCTTGAGAAAAATGAACAGGCCTCCATGCATTTTTACTTTGCCAACCTGACCAATATGCGCAAGCATATATTCCCGGCGCTGATGCAGGCCTACCAGCAGTGGTGCGACAGCGGCGATGTAAAGGCCATTGAGAAAACGGTGAATGACACGCTGAACCACTGGCGGGATATGGCGCAGCGGATGATAGAACTGCATAGACAGGATAAACAGCAATGCGCCGGTGCGATTGAAGCGCTGGTGGACAATAACATCCTGAGCAAAAAACAGATAAAAACTGATTTATCCGCAAATGAACGCTAATAAACGCAAATATTTTACCAACATAATCAGCAAGACTGTCAGTTTGGACGACCCATACAACACAGGGGAAAAACCATGTGTCAATGCCATGGCACCTCCAATGAACCCTCTTTTGGATATGAGAACAATTTCACAATAGCAGATATTTGCGTTTATTAGCGTTCATTTGCGGTAAAAAACAAAGACCAAGAGACTCACATGAACACAACCGAAAAAACCATAATCGAAGTCAAACCCAATACCTTTATCTTTGAAAAACGCGGCGCCCTGGGCATCGATATCTGCAATGAAATGATCCGTCGCTTCGAGGAGGACACCGAGAACCAGTACGAGGGTCGAATCGGCCAGACCTTCGACAAGGATCGCAGTATCAAACGCTCCACCGACCTGGTCACCAGCGGCAAGGAACACTGGAAAGATCTCGATACCGAGCTGTTCCGCTCACTGGGCCTGGCGCTGCGCGAATTCCGCGAAACCTACCCTTTTTTCAAGGGCCCGTTCAAGGACAATGGTTACGCCATCCAGCGCACCAACCCCGGCGAGTTCTACCACTGGCATATCGACGGCGGCAGCCACGACTTCGCCGATCGCCAGCTGGTGGCCGTCTGGTATCTTAACGATGTCGAAGGCCCGGGCGGTGAAACCGAGTTTTCCTACCAGCAGGTCAAGGTAAAACCCGAAGCCGGCAAGCTCTGCCTGTTTCCGCCTTTCTGGACACATGAACATCGCGGGGTAACGCTGGAGAAAGGGGTTAAGTATATTGCGACAACGTGGGTGGTGTTTGCTTAGGCGCTTATTGCCGCGAAGAACGCAAAAGGCGCAAAATATAAAAGCATAAAAACTGTTTCATCCACAGATGAACGCAAATAAACGCAAAGGGTTTCATATTGTACTTTTTATCCAGCGCAAAGCTATAGCTGTTCTTTGCGTTTATTTGCGTTCATCTGCGGACAAAAAAAGCTTTTCTTTGCGTTCTTCGCGGCAAAAAATAACACGATAATAGCCTCCTCTGGCCAGAACCGTTAAAATCCCCCGATGAATATAGTCAACGGTTTACACTTCAATAATATCCGTGGCGATATCTACGGCGGTTTTACGG
>DRLE01000163.1 GCA_011051475.1 Gammaproteobacteria bacterium | reverse complement strand
TCTTATACTCTGTAATCTGTTGATTGCACAGTGGTAAAAGATCCTTCGACTTCGCTACGCTGCGCTCAGGATGACAAAATCGCTATTAATCAGAGGTTCCTTAGAAATAATTGTTCTCTGACCCCGTTTTTTTCTGGTGAGTTCTGCCTGCATGAATAAGAAAAAGTCCTCCGATAAAAAAGCCTTTGGCCTGCTCAGTGCGGTTTTTCTGGGTATTGGTTCTATGGTCGGCGCCGGGATATTTATCGTTATCGGTGAAGCCGGGGCCATTGCCGGTAATCTGGTTACCGTTTCCTTTCTGGTCGGTGGCGTGATTGCCCTGCTGTGTGGTTATTCCTTAAGCCGGCTGGCTGTGTATTATCCCAGTCGTGGCGGCATTATCGAGTACCTGGTGCAGGCCTACGGAGAGGGCGTTATATCCGGTGCCATGGGGGTGTTGTTTTATTTTGCCCAGTTGATAGCGCTCGCTGCCGTTGCCAAGTCTTTTGGAACCTACGCGGCCACGTATATGAGTGGCGGAGTGACGCCGTTTTACAGCAACCTCTTTAGCGTTGGTATCCTGCTGCTGTTTGTCTGTATTAATCTTATCGGCGCGACCATGGTTGCCAGGGCGGAAAATATTATCGTTATTATCAAGCTTGTTGCCCTGACTGTCTTTACGGTTGCAGCACTGTTGTATATCCAGCCGTCGAATCTGGTTGTTGAAAATGCGCCGGGTGTCATGAATATTTTTTATGCCCTGGGGCTTACCTTCTTTGCTTTCCAGGGCTTCAGTGTTATTACCAACAGTGTGGAAGACATGGATGATCCGAAAGCAACCATGCTGCGCGCCATGTTCTGGGCAATAGGCCTGGTTGCCGTGCTCTATATATCGGTTTCTATTGCCGTATTCGGTAATTTACCGCTGGATATGATTATCAAGGACAAGGATTATGCACTGGCTGAAGCAGCAAAACCTGCCTTTGGTGTCTGGGGATTCAAGATCATGGCGGCAACAGCCCTGCTGGCAACGGCCTCAGCCATAAACGCGACACTGTATGCGGTTACACAGATCAGTTACACGCTGGCCAGAGAGGGCGATCTTCCCGAGGTCTATGAATACAATGTTTTCCACAATACAGAAGGGCTGGTCATTTCAGCATTGCTTATTGTCCCGATGATGCTGTTTTTCAATCTGGGTGAGATAGCGACGGTGGCAGCCATTGCTGTTCTTCTTATTCAGGGCGTGACCCATTCCGGACATCTTCTGAAGTACAGGGAGACCGGCGCGAACCGCTGGTGGGTTGCGGCGGCTGCCGTCGGTACGTTTGGCGCGGCCGGTTTTGCCATTGCCTACACTTCAAGGTCGCTGCCGAATATCGTTTATTATATGGCAGGCGTATTGCTCCTGGCTTTTCTTAGTGAAATTCTGTTACGGCTTGTCAACAAGCGAACCGTCAGCCAGCAGGTCACCTCGGTTATTAAAAATATCGAGAACCTTATCTGAACAGGTCGATAGAAACCTGCGCTACAACGGGGTCAGGGACGACCAAGCAGGGCGCGCGCTTTTTCCAGGTCTTCCGGCGTGTCCACCGCCAGACCGTGATAGTCATCCAGCGTGGTTACCTGGATGGTAATATCGTTTTCCAGTGCCCGCAGTTGTTCCAGCCGTTCGGTTTTTTCCAGCGGCGTTTGCTCAAGTTGCATTAAACGGGCAAGTGTTTCACGGGTATAGATATAAACCCCGATATGAATCTGTCCCCGCTCGGGTATTTCCCCCTGTTGCGTCACAGGGATCATATTGCGCGAAAAATACAGTGCACGACCGCTGTTACTGGTCACGACCTTTACCGCCGAAGCCGCGCCAAGGGCGGACTGATCATCACACCAGTGTGACAGTGTGCCCATTTGCGGATTGTCCTGCCTGAGAAAGTTGCCGACCAGAAGGTCGATGTCCGCCGGGTTCAGGGTGACCTCGTCGCCCTGAATATTGACGAAAATATCGGCGTCACTGTCCTGCATATACTCGGCAATGCGGTCGGTGCCCGAGGCGCAGTTTTCCGAGGTCATGGCCACGGAATAACCGGCGTTGTCGACGGTGTCGAATATGCGCTGGTCATCGGTCAGCACGACCACGTCATGCAGTTTTTTCGCCAGCAGGGCTTTTTCAACCACGTGCAGAATCATGGCCTGGCCGGCGATATCCACCAGGGGTTTGCCGGGCAGGCGTGTCGATGCGTGGCGAGCGGGAATGCAGCCGATAATTTTTCTGTTGTTCTGTTCTGTCATAACGGTGTCTCCGATGGGGACATGCAGTCGTCGATTTTCTGTCTGACATCATCCGCACTGATTAAACGCATGGCCTCGGCGGTCTTCACCCGTTTGCCCCAGGGGGCATCCTCGACGCTCAGCCCGTGGTACTTTAACAGTGCCTGCGGGTATTTGTTAACCACACAATGCTGGAAATTATACGGTCCGGCGCGATCCGGGTTGGTGCTGGCGAACAGGCCGACTACCGGTGTATTCAGGGCGCTGGCAATATGCAGGGGACCGGTATCCGGCGCCAGCACCAGGTCGGCAAGGTCGAGCAGGGCGACCAGTTCGGCCAGCGAGGTTCTGGCTACCAGGTTCAGTGGTCTGGCCTTTTGACACAGGGCCATAATATTTTCTGCGGTCTGGATTTCCAGCGGGTTGCTGCCACCGCTGAGTACCACCTGCATATCATGTTTCTCACTGGCGTAATCGGCGATGGCGGCATAACCCTCATCCGTCCAGTTACGCCAGTTTTTTGCCTTTGCCACCGCGCAGGGGTTGATCACCAGCAGTTTACGTTCCCCTTCGATCTGTTGCGCAATGGCTTGTCTGGCTTCTTTGGATACCGGCAGTTGCCATTCAAGCACCGGTTCCAGGGAGAAGTAGCGGGGAAACTCAAGAAAGCTGTCGAGCACGTGCTGGCGGATACTGGCCGGTTGAATATGGTGGTTGCAGAACAGGGATTGCAGGTCTTTTGCCCTGTTCCGGTCAAAACCGAGCTTTATTCTTGCCGGGATAAAAGCGCTGGCCAGGGAGGCGCGCAGTGACAGCTGCATATGCAGCAGTATATCGAAGGCTCCGCCCTGAAGCTGGCGGCGAATCTGTTTTTTCAGGGCGAAATAACCCCGCCAGCCGGCTTTTTTATCGAAAATGATAAAGTTTACATTTTCTATATCCTTTACCAGCGGGTATTCGCCTTTGCCGATAATCCAGGTAATTTCGGTTTGCGGCCAGTGTCGCTGCAGGGTTCGCAAAGTCGGTAAAACATGCGTAATATCACCCAATGCCGAGAGGCGAAGCAGGCACAGGCGCTGCGGTGCACTGGCAGGCGAGTAGATAGCAGAAGATGTCATCGGGGGCGTCATTGAGCGGACAGTTTACCTTTTATAAAGCCGATAGCGAATGCATTTTATATGATGCTGAGCTGGTAGCGGATGAAATCAGGGCAGAACCGCGCCGGCTGTTTCTGGTCGGGTCCGGAATTATACAGCATGCGCAAAAGCCGGCCGGGGAAGGTGGCGGTATTGGTCGTGCACGGGTACAGTACTTTCACTGTGGCGATATGAACTGCGTGTTAAAACATTATTACCGCGGCGGCATGGTCGCCCGTTTGTTGAAAGATCTTTACTTCGGGCGTAACTGCGAAAACAGCCGCGCTTTCAGAGAGTACCGTCTGCTGAAGAAAATGCAGGATATGGAACTGCCGGTTCCGCGAGCGGTGGCAGCCCGGGTCATACGCGGCCTGCTGTTTCACCGCGCCGACCTGGTTACCGAGGAAATCGAAGATGTACAGACACTGTCCGATGTTCTCTCGCAAAGGGCACTGGATGCGGATGCCTGGCGCTCGGTCGGATATTGCATCCGCCGGTTTCATGATGCCGGGGTATACCATGCCGACCTCAATGCGCGGAACATCCTGCTGGGTCAGAAAGGCGAGGTTTTTCTGATTGATTTTGACAACAGCGCTATCCGCTCTGACGGTAACTGGCGGGATGCCAATCTGGCGCGCCTGCAGCGTTCACTAAACAAGTTCAGACGTTTGCAGCAGGGCTTTAATTTCAGTGCCGGTAACTGGCAGGCTTTGCTGGCAGGTTATAAGGGAGGGGGGTAGTTGTTTGCCGTGGCGGGCGTGAAGCCGGCAACGTACCTTATGCCGGCCTACAGATTTACAGATTCAAGCTCATTTTCTCTAAGGAACCTCTGATTAATAACGATTTTGTCATCCAGAGCGCAGCGTAGCGAAGTCGAAGGATCTTTTACCACTGTGCGATCAGCGAGTTACGGAGCATAAGATTTTTCGACTCCACTTCGTTCCGCTCAAAATGACATTATTCAGATGTTCCCTAATATATTACGAGGGGAAAAAGAGGCGACCTGCAGTCGTTATAATCATTCTGTGTGCTGTGGGCGAATCCGCAAACAAGCCTCAAATATCAGCTTTGCTCACCCGTTTTTCCATCATGCTGTTCGCGGATAAAGTTGTTTCTATAACCTGTGTATAAGCCTCCAGCACGTCTTCAATATTATGTCGCAACTTTCTGCTGTTGTTTTCCAGCCGCTCGCGCTCACTATCATCGTTAAGCAGACGGGGCAGGGTTTCAGCCAGTGAGTCCAGCGAGGGTAGCTGGATGATGGCGTCGTTTTCCAGCATCAGTTCAAGCTCTTCGTGAAAGTTTTCCATATAGGGGCCGGTAATAATGGCGCGGTAATGGGCCGCCGGTTCCAGAATATTGTGACCGCCGACGGGCACGAAGGAGCCGCCCATAATAACCAGCTTTGCCCGCTGGAAATAAAATCCCAGCTCGCCGATGCTGTCCAGCAGGAAAATATCGGTATTATCATCCACCGTCTGGTTTCTGCTGCGCATGCTGATTCGTGATTCCGGTATCAGCCGGGCCAGTTGCCGCACAATGGTGCCGCTACGTTCCGGATGGCGGGGTGCGATAAGCAGCAGCTCGGGGCGGCGCAGTTGCCGCCAGATAGCAGCAATCTGTTTTTCCTCGTCGGCATGTGTTGAACAGAGCAGGACGTAGTCACGCTGGATAAGCGGCAGGCCCCTGTCTTTCATATCCGTTTCGTTCTGCCGGCCTTTGTCGTCCGTGTCAGTAGCCGGCGGCATGGCGGTGGTCAGTTTCAGATTGCCGGTGGTTTCAATATGCCCGGCAGGCGCGCCCAGTGCCCGGTATTTTTCCGCGTCTTCCTCGGAGCGGGCATAAATCGTGTCGACATTCTGCAGGACGTTTCGCAGCAGTGATTTTATCCATCTGCCGGCGCCCAGGGTTTTGCTGGAAAGGCGGGCATTGATAATACTGACCGCTACCTTGCGCTGGTGGCACAGTGCAAACAGATTGGGCCAGATTTCAGTCTCCATGACGAAAAGGGCCGCCGGGCGGTTCTTTCTCAGGAAGCGCCTGAGGCCGAAGCGCCAGTCAAAGGGCAGATAATGATGAAATAGCAACGGCAGGTCCTGGTTTCTCACAACGCGTGCGCCGGTAACGGTGTTGGTGGTAATCACGAAGGCCTGTTCGGGCTGTTGTCTGCGCAGGCTGTGCAGCAGAGGCATCAGGGTAATGACCTCGCCGACCGATGCGCAGTGAAACCACAGTGCGGCTCTTGGCAGTCGATGGCAGGACAGGCCGCTGCGCTGCAGAAAATAGCGCAGCTGACGGTTTTTGATCGCCAGCCAGGTAATATGCCCGATCAGCAGGGGGCTCAGGATAATGATCAGTAGCCGGTATGCAATCACTTGGCTTTGCCCGCGTAAATATTGGTGCTGCGGTCGGACTGGGTTTTAAAGCGTTTGTGCGACCACAGGTACTGCTGAGGCAGGCGGTAGACCATTTCCTCGATGGTTTTATTGACGCGGGCGCTGTCGGCCTCGATATCGTCGCCGGGAAAGTTTTCCAGCGCCGGCAGTATATGCAGGCGGTAGCCTTTGCCGTTTTCCAGTCGTTCGGGATAAAACGGCACCACGGCGCAGCCGGTCATGCGGGCCAGTTTGGCGGTGGCCGTCAGGGTGGACGCGGTGCCGCCAAGAAAAGGCGTAAAAACGATATCCTGATCGGCGAAATCCTGGTCGGGGCCGAACCAGGTGGCATGGCCGTTTTTCAGGCCGCGGATAATCGAGCGAACATCCCGGGTTTCAATCAGTTTGTTGCCCATTTTTTCCCTGCCGTGCACCATAACGGCGTTAAACAACGGATTATGTGCAGGCTTGTAAACCCCGTTGTATTTGGGGGCGACGCTGCCGATAAACAGCGCGCCCAGTTCCAGGGTGGAAAAATGCCCGGTCAGCAGCAGTGCGCCACGGTTGTCTGCCATGGCCGCCTGCAGGTGTTCCTGGCCCTCTATCCGGCAAAGTCTGAGCAGTTTGTCATGGGGTTTGAACCAGGCGGCGGCCATCTCAAACACGGATATACCCACGCTTTTAAAGGACTGCCGGCACAGCTGTTCGAGCTGCGCCTCGGAATAATCGGGAAAGGCCTGTCGGAGATTGACCATGGCCACACGACGGCGGGAAGTCAGCAGGTAATAAGCCAGCAGGCCCAGTGCGGCGCCGGGTCGGTACCAGAAACGCAGCGGCAGCAGGGCGCTGGCGCGCAACAGACCGACGCCCAGCCAGGTAGGCCAGTAGCGGGGAGCCAGGAAGTTGCTGAGCGACCGGCTTTTGTCGGTATCATGTTTCAAGGCTGGATTGACCTGTGTACTGCGCTGCCGCTGGCTGAAACTCGATCAGGGCATTATGGTCTGCTCGGGTTTGTCGTCCGGCTGCAGCCATTCGTTGATTTTATCGATATCGGATTCGGACAGGCTGCCGGCAACCTGTTTCAGTCGCAGGCTGTCGGTCAGGTAGGTATAGCGCGCCAGATAGTAGTCACGCTGGCTGCTGTAGAGCAGGCGCTGCGCCAGCAGTACGTCGACACTGGTACGGGTGCCGGCATCATAACCGGCCATGGTGGCGTCGAGGGATGCCTGGGTGGATATCAGCGCCTGTTTGCGCGCTTTCACGGTGGCGATGTCGGACTTGACGCTGAGAAAGGCGCTGCGCGCCAGCGCCATGGTGCGGCGTCTTTCCTGTTCATGCAGAGCCTTGGCGCGATCGAGCTCGGAGAATTTCTGGCGTACGGTTGAGCTGACAAAACCACCCTGGTAGAGCGGCACGTTCAGTGACAGCAGTAAGGTTTTGTCGGTGTTCTCATTGGCAGGCAGGGTAAATGCACCGGAGAACGTGCGTTCATCCGAGTTCACCACGTCATAGGAGGCACTCAGGCTGAGGGTGGGGTAGTGCCCGCCCTTGCTGCTTTTGTAGGCGTATTCGGCGGCATCCACCGAGTATTTTGCCGACAGCAGGCTGTAATTGCCCTGCAGCGACATATTCTGCCAGGCTTCGATATCCAGGGGTTCGGGAATGGCCAGCGGTATATCATCGCTGACCACTTCCAGGTGTTCCGGGTACATATTAATAATCACCTGCAGGGCCTCGCGCTTGTTGGAGAGGTCGTTGATGGCGATAATCTCATTGGCCACGGCAACATCGTAACTGGCCTGCTGCTCCTTGACGTCGGTGATGGCGGAGAGTCCGACCTTGAAACGTTCCTTGCTTTGTTCCAGTTGCTTGCCGATGGCTTTTTTCTCGGCGGTAGAGGTTTCCAGCGTGTCCATGGCGGCCAGTACATCAAAGTAGGCCGAGGTAACACGGAGGATGGTGTCCTGTTTGGCCACTTCCAGGTCGGCGGCAGCCTTGGCAACCAGAGCATCTCCCTGATGCATATTGTCGAACTTTGTTTTATCGAAGATAACCTGGTTGACGTTCAGTGAATAACCATCACGATTATTGTCGGACTTGGTGGTGACACCGGAGCGATCATTCTCGGTTTTACCACGCTGGGCAAAGGCGCTCAGGCCCACCTGTGGCAGTACCGGCGCCGTGGTCAGGTTGGCCGCTTCGCTTGCAGCCAGGTAGGCGGCATAGGCTGCCTGGAAGGTAGTGTCGTATTGTTTGGCGCGTTCCAGCGCTTCCTTCAGATCAAGCGCAGAAACATTCGCGGTTATGCTGCAAAGGCCGAGCGTCAGTATAAGTTTTTTCAGTTTCATGGCTAGTCGATTCAAATATTGGTGTTTTCGGGTTAATAGGTCGTCATGTTTTTATCAACCGTTCTTGCCCATTGCTCGATACCACCGGACAGGTTGATAATCTGGGTGAAGCCCGCATGTTCCAGGTAGTGGCCGACACTGCGGCTGCGGATACCGTGATGACAGATAACCACAATTTCACGTGTCCTGTCTAATGATTCGATTTTTGATGGAATCTGCGACATGGGAACAAGCAGGCTGTTTTCGATTTTACAGATGTCAAACTCCCACGGCTGACGCACGTCAAGCAGCAGAGGCGGTTCGTCACAGCTGTCGAGATGCGCCCTGAGTTCCTGCGCATTCATTTCCTGCATAACTAGGGAACCTCTGAAAAACTCGTGAAATCGCATATTGTGTACAGCTTATGCGATAACGGCGTTAAAGTTCTTGCAAATAGCCAGCTATTCGCTGCTAACTTTGCCTTGTTCTCACATAAGCTGTACACAATCTGCTTCATTCAGAATTATTCAGAGGTTCCCTAGAAACTGAATGTCGGTTTTTCGGGTTCAATGATCGGTTCGATGCAGGTTTCAAACAGGTCTTCGACCTTCCAGCTGTTCTTGCCGGTACGGGTGACCAGCTGTGCGGTCATTACCGGTGGCTCGCCGGTGACCACAAACAGGCGGCCGCCGGGGCGCAGCAGTTTTTTGTAACTGCCGGGTATGGTTTTCATGGCAGCGGTAATGGCGATGACATCGTAATACGGCTTCTGGTCCCAGCCCTTTGCGGCATCGCCGGTAGACAGATTGACATTGTTAATGTCCAGAGTCTGCAGGTTTTTTTTCGCCATTTCGGTAAATGTTTCGTTGATGTCGACACTGTCGACGTGGCGGCCGAGTTTTGCCAGGCAGGCGGTGAGGTAACCGCTGCCGGTGCCGATTTCCAGCACCAGGTCGTCTTCCTGTACGTCAAGAGCCTGCAGGATGCGACCTTCGATATTGGGTTGCACCATATTGACTTCATGGTCTTCATAGCTGCCCAGGGGAATCGGCGTGTCAACATAGGCCAGATTGCGGTATTCCTCCGGGGTGAACAGCTCACGTGGAATCTCATTGAGCACATCAAGCACGCGGGGATTAAGCACATCCCATGGGCGCACCTGCTGTTCAACCATGTTTAATCGGGCTTTTTCGAAGTCCATAGACATTCTCGGCTTGTTCAGGAATGACGCATTTTAACCCGAGACGGGCCGATGAACTAGGGCCTGTTAACACTAAATCAATAGGCTCTGCTGAGCCGCTTTTTTAGTCCAGCAAGGCAGAATGAGCGATGTGTAGTCATTCTACATGAGCGAATGATAACGCGGCTGGGCGGAAAAAGCGGCTCAGCCCTCCGGGTTACGCCAGAAAAAACGCCACTTTTCGTTGCTCGTCGCTTATTTGGCGTAACCAAACTTCACTCCTCGCGCCTTGATTGGCGCTTTTTCTGGTGTAACAGAGCCTATTGATTTAGTGTTAACAGGCCCTGGTTATAAGTGTAAGTTAAAGGCTTTAAGTTTGTCGTTAATGAAACAATAACCATTCACAAAGCATGGGAAAAACGGGCAACTTAACTTATAACTT